>NZ_CP159824.1:0-125000 GCF_047729545.1 Candidatus Pelagibacter sp. Uisw_092
AAAATGATTCACCTACAGATTTTATTTATTTTAAAATATGCAAACTTTACTATTGTATAAATTTCATTTTGCTTCTAACTGACTTTATTCCTACAAATTTATGTCTGACACTAATACAAAACAAAACTTAAAGAATATTTCTTCCGAAGCTCTTGACTGGGCTGTTATTCAAAAGGATATGAAGAATAAGATGGGCAGTGATATATACGAAAGCTGGCTTAAAAAAATAGATTTTGTTGAAGAGATGAGTAATTATATTTTACTATCTGTTTCAACTAGATTTATTAGAGATTGGATTACATCTAGATATTTAGATCAAATCTTACAGGTTGTTAAAGTCTATAAAAAAGATCTAACAAGAATTGAATTTAAAATTATTGAAAAAAATCCTGACAATGTTGCTGAAAATAATATTCTATCCAGTACAAATAATGAAAACGTATCATTTATTAAAGATACATACTTGCAATACAATAGAATTGATCCCAACAAAAGATTTGATAATTTTATAACTGGTACAAGCAATAAATTAGCATATGAAGCTTCACTAAAAGTTTCAGAAAATATTTCCCATTATAATCCACTTTATATTTATGGAGGTGTTGGAATGGGTAAAACTCATTTATTAAATTCTATTGGTCTTTCACTGAAGGATAAAAATAAAGTTATGTTTATTTCTGCTGAAAGATTTATGTATCAGTTTGTTAAATCTATTAAATCTAATGAAATGGTAAAATTTAAAGAATATTTTAGAAATACAGATATTCTATTAATAGATGATATTCAGTTTATGAACGGTAAGGAAGCAATGCAGGAAGAATTTTTTCATACATTTAACGCATTGCTCGATAAAGGTTCACAAGTAATAATTTCTGCAGATAGAGCTCCAAATAAACTATCTAGAATTCAAGACAGAATTAAATCAAGATTTGCAGGTGGTTTAGTTGTAGATATCCAAAAACCAGATTATGAACTTAGATGTAAAATTGTTAAACAAAAAACAGAAGAACTTAATATTTTTTATTCAAACCAAATAAATATTTCAGAAGAAATACAAAAATTTATAAGCACTGAAATTACCACAAGCATCAGAGAGTTGGTTGGTGCAATTAATAGAGTTGTTTCATTTTCAAGAATCTACAACAAAGTTCCAAATTTATCTGAGGTTAAGGTTGTTTTAAAGGACTTACTAAACATAGGTGAAAATAAAGTAACAATAGATTTAATCCAATCAGCTGTTTGTAAATTCTTTAAAATAAGTAAAAATGAGATGCTATCTTCGAGAAGATCACGATATCTCGTTAGACCAAGGCAGACTGCAATTTATCTAACCAAGATACTAACTTCTAAATCTTTACCAGAAATAGGCAGAGAATTTTCTAATCGAGACCATACAACAATCATACATTCTGTTAAAACAATTGAAAAACTGAAGGAAAAAGATCCAGAAATGACTAACAATATTAATAACTTAAAAAATCAAATATTGTATACTAAAGAAAATGAAATTTAACGTTAACCAACAAGATTTACAACAAGCACTGAATTATTGTCAGGGTGTAATAGAAAAAAGAAGTACACTTCCAATTTTATCAAATGTTTTATTGAATGCTAGTAATTCAAATTTAACAATTACTGCAACAGACTTAGATTTAATATTTATCCATCAAATTAATAATGTAGAGGTTGTTGAAGAAGGGAATACAACTACCACCTCGTCAATCATGTATGATATTATTAGAAAGTTTTCTTCAGGAAAAAAAATCAACCTATCTTTGACAGATGTTAGCAAACTTCAAGTTGAATCTGGAAATTCTATCTTCAATTTAAATTGTATTAGTGCATCTGAATTTCCATTAACAGATGAAAACTTTAATCAAAATGAATTTTCTATAAAATCTAAACAATTATTAAAATTACTAAATAAATGTAAATTCTCAGTTTCTAATGATGAAACAAGACACTACTTAAGTGGAATTTTTTTTCATCAAACTGAAATTGAAGATAAAAATTTTTTAACAGCAGCAGCAACAGACAGCCATAGAATGTCTATATCAAAAATAAGATTAGATCAGAAGATAGATTTTGAGCCAATCATACTGCCAAAAAAAACAATATTTCAATTATGCTCCTTGCTAGAGAGCTATGATGGAGATGTAAAAATTTCAAATGTTAAATCTAAAATTAAATTCGAATTAAATAATAGTATTTTAATTTCTAAGTTAATTGATGGTAAGTTTCCCAATTATATTCAAGTGATACCAAAAAATAACCAAAAAAAATTAGAAATAGACTTAAAGTTATTTTTAGATTCGGTTGATAGGGTTGCTTCAGTTTCATTAGATAAAAAAGACGGAGTAAAATTTAATTTATCAAAAGATATTTTAAATTTATCAGTTAATAACACTAATAGTGGTGACGGAAAAGAAAGTCTAAGTGTAAAATTTGAACATGATTTAGAAATTAGTTTTAACTCTAGATATTTGATAGATGTTGCGTCACAATTAGATGCAGATAAAATTGAAATTTTTTTTAACGATACTGGATCTCCAGCTCTAATTAAAGATCCTGGCGACTTTGATAGTATATTTGTTGTAATGCCAATGAAGGGTTAATTTAGAACATCTAGCTCAGAGTAAATAACATTCTCTAATTCTTTTAAGAAAATTTCTTTTTTTAATCCAGGATCAATAGGTTTTAAAATTGAGATAGTTAAAATTGTATTAGTTTTTTTGAAACCTTTTTTTGGCCAGGTATTTCCTGAATTAATTGCTATTGGTTGACATGAAATTTTTAACTCTTCATAGATTCTGCCAGAACCTTTTTTAAAAGGTGTTCTATCTTCAGGAAGCAATCTTGTGCCTTGAGGAAAAATTATTAAAGGCCTATTTGATAAATTGACATGCCTTGATATATCGTCAAAGAAGCCAAGATTTTCTTTTGATATTTTATTCCTTTTAATTGATATTGAACCAATTTTCTTAAGATACCAGCCAAATATAGGTATCATTAATAACTCTTTCTTTAAAATAAAAACTGGAGAATTAAAAACAGTTTGTAGAAAAAAAGTTTCAAACATTGATTGATGAGAAGCTGCTATAAAAAATTTTTTATTTTCAATTATATTTTCCTTACCTTTAATAATTATTTTAGTAGATAAAAAAAATTGTAAACAATAAGAGGTCCAATAGCCCATAATTTTTCCACCAAATAAAACTATTTTTTTAGGTAAAAAAATTGCTGGAAGAAATATTAAAGAAATAAAAACAATTCCAGTGAAAAAGAAGATAGAGAATAAAAAGTTTCTTATCATTTTTATCAAAAACTAAATAAGATCTTCTAGTTTTTGTCTTTTTTTAATGACATTAATTTTAGAGCCTTTGATTAATATTTCGGCTAGTTTTGGTCTAACATTGTAGTTTGAGCTTAATGACATTCCATAGGCTCCAACATCACACATCACTACAAGGTCCTTTTCTTTTAATTTTTGAAATTTTTTTAAAGTCGTAAACTTATCAGTACTTTCACAAATTGGACCAACAAATTCATAAACTTTTTTTGAAGTCTGATTTGTCTTTATTACGGGTAAAGTTTTGTGGTTTGCACCATACAATGCTGGTCTCATAAGATCATTCATAGCAGCATCTAATATAATAAAATCTTTTTTATCATTTTTTTTTATATAAATAACCTTTGAAACAAGTGATCCTATATTACCAACTATTGATCTACCAGGTTCAAATATAATCTTAGAGTCATAATTTTTTAAAAATTTCTTTATGGCAATATTATATTTTTGATAATTAAGTTTTTTATTATTTTTTTCATAAGATATTCCCATACCACCACCGAGGTCAATAAATTTGAACCTGTGGTTACTTTTTTTTATAATTTTATCAACAACCCTAAGCATTTTTTCATACGGCTTATGATTCAGAATTTGACTTCCTATATGAACACTTAAGCATTTAAGATCAATATTCTTTGATAATTTACAATAATTTACAAGATCAAAAAATGTTTTTTCATCTACACCAAATTTATTTTCTTTTTTACCAGTCGAGATTTGATTTAAAGTTTTTGCATCAGTATTTGGATTTAATCTAATACCAATATTTACAACTTTTTTTTTGGATTTTGCAATTCTTTCAATTTCATTAATTTCACTTTTAGATTCTGCATTTATTAATAAAATTTTTTTATCAACAGCATAGCTTATTTCACGTGATGTTTTTCCAACTCCTGAAAAAACTATTTTTTTGGGGTCTATGCCAGCTTTAAGTGCTATCATTAATTCTCCCATTGAAACCACATCTGCACCTAATCCAAATTTTCTAATTTCCCTAATCAGATTTACATTAGTATTAGATTTAATTGCAAAACATATTAATGGAGAAAATGATTTAAAATTTTTTTTGAAGTTACTTATATTTTCTTTTAATTGTTTGTAAGAATAGCAGTAGATGGGAGTACCAAATTTTTTAGCAATATCTTGAACCTTAATCTTATCAATAGATAAACTTTTATTAATATACTTCATTAAATTCTAAATATAAGAATATTATTTTTTGTAGTATTGTATTTAGGGTCTTCTTTTTTTCCACAAGAGAATAACAAAATACCAAATATAGAAACTAAAATTAATTTTTTTATCATTTATATTTTTTATATTTTATTATCATTCTTTTAATATTATCAAAAGCTGTTCCACCATAAGATTTTTTTGAATTTACTGAGTTTTTTACATTAAATATCCTTAACACTTCAGTTGTAAGCTTAGGTTCAATTTTTTTTAATTCTTCAATACTAAGTTCATTTAGTTTTTTCTTTTTCTTTTCTGCAAAATTAACAATCATAGCTGTAGTTTGATATGCCTTTCTAAATGGTATTGAATGATTTTTAACAAGATAATCAGCCAAATCTGTTGCTGTAATGTAGCCATAATTTGTAAGATTTAACATTTGTTGTTTGTTGGGCCTTAAGTTTTTCAAGACTTCATTAAGAATTGCAATACAATTGTTAAGAATTTCATTAGATTTAAATAGTATTTCCTTATCATCCTGTAAATCTTTGAAATAAGATATGGGTAAACCTTTAAGTATGGTTAACATTGAAAATAAATTTCCATAAGTTGTGCCAGTTTTTCCCCTTAAATATTCTAACAAATCAGGGTTTTTTTTCTGTGGCATTATTGAGGATCCTGTAACAACTTTATCTGAAAGAGTAATCAAATTAAAACCATCAGAATTCCAAATAATTAACTCTTCGGCTATTCTTGAAATGTGCATGGAACAAACAGATACACTATATAAGAAATCCAAAACAAAGTCTCTGTCAGCAACAGTATCTATTGAGTTATTTGTCGGTCTTTTAAATCCCAATTTTTTTGAAGTAAAATTTCTATCAATATTAAAAGAAGTACCCGTTAATGCCGCAACACCAAGTGGACACTCTGATAAACTTTCTAAGTTATAAGAAAATCTTTTTTTATCTCTAACAAACATTTCTACATAAGCCATTAAATAATGTGCAAATGATATCGCTTGAGCATTTTTTAAATGTGTAAACCCTGGCATTATTGTTTCAATATTTTTTTCAGAAATTGTAAGAATTGTTTTTATAATATTATCTAAATTTTTATTAATTTTTTTAGTAGCTGATGTGGTCCATATTTTAAAATCGGTAATTACCTGATCATTTCTAGACCTTGCAGTGTGTACATGTCCTGCATCTTCACCAATTATTTGAAATAATCTTTTTTCAATATTCATATGAATATCTTCATATTTATTATTATATTCAAATTTATTTTTTAAAATTTCCTTCTCAATTTTGTTTAGTCCATAAATTATTTTATTTTTAATTTTAAAAGAAATAATTTTTTGTCTAAAGAGCATTTCAATGTGAGCAATTGAGCCTAAAATATCTTCTTTAAAAAGTTTTTTATCAATATCTATTGAATTACCTACTTTTTGAAATAATGAAGAGGCATCCTTTCTTATTCTTGAACCCCATATTGCTTTATTGTTTTTATTTTTCACCATGATAATTAATTATACATATTTAGTATGAAATTATTAATAATATTTATATATCTAATAACAATTAACTTTAGTTATGCCCTTGAAAAGCCTGACTTAAAAAATTTAGTTCTAATAAAGAATCCAAAATTATATGAAGATGTAATCTTCACAGATATCAATCAAAAAAACCTTAATTTAGATGATTTTAAAGGAAAACTAGTAATATTAAATTTTTGGGCGACATGGTGTGCTCCTTGTAAGAAAGAGATGCCATCCTTAGATAATCTTCAGTCAAATACCAAATTAAATAATTTAAAAATTTTTCCAATAAATATTGGTCAAGAGGAAGTATCCAAGTCAGAATTTTTTTTTAAAGAATTAAACATTAAAAACTTAGATATTTATTTTGATGCACCCATCACCTTAGCAAAGAAATTTTATTTAAGGGGAGTTCCTACAACTATTATATTTAATAAAGAAGGAAAAGAGTTTGCCCGGATTATGGGATCTATTGATTTTGATGATGAAAAATTTATTAATTGGCTTAAGTTTTATAATTAATTTTTAAAAAAATAAGCAAAACAAACCAGAACAATTATAGCTATAAATTGAAAAAGCACCCTGTACTGCATTAATTTATTTGAATATTTTTTACTAGTTTCTCCACCCTTAAATAGAGTTCCAATACCTAAAACTAACACAACAGCAACGACTATCAAAAGTACTATACCAAGAATTTTAACTAATGTTCCAGAAATCATAATTATACTGTAATGTGTTTTTTAAATAAAAAAACATAATAAAACATCTATGACATTTTGTCTAACAACTACAGTTATAAAACCAGAAAATAATATATCAATTAAACATGCAGTTATTTTACTTCATGGATATGGTGGAGATGGAAAAGATATAAGTATGCTATCTTTAAATTGGAAAAGGTTTCTACCTAATACTATTTTTTTATGTCCAAATGGACATGAAAAATGTGAAATTAATCCAACTGGCTATCAATGGTTTGACCTAACTAGAGACGATCCAGAATATATTTTAGAGCAATCTAAAAAAGCTGAAATAAAACTTAAACAATTTATTGAAGAAGTAAAAAATGAATATGATTTAAAAAATTCACAGATTTGCATATCTGGCTTTAGTCAAGGGTGCATGATGTCAATAAATTTAGGACTAACGAGTAGTGAAAACTATAGTTGTATTGTTGGCTTCTCAGGAAAAGTTATGAATTCAAAGGATCTTATTAATAGAAAAACTTCATCAACAAAAATGTTTTTGATACATGGGGATAAGGATGCTATCGTTTCACCAACTTTTTTATTAGAAGCAAAAGATTTTTTGATTAGAAATGACGTTGAGGTCGACACAAAAATGATTAAAAATTGTGAACATCACATCCCAGTTGAAGCTTCTAGCACAGCGTTAAATTATATAAAGAATAATTTTCAAATTTAATAATATTCTATTTATTGATAAAATAATTTTTTTGAGTTAGGATTTTAAAATGTTTTTTACCGATCAAAACCTTTCATTAGAAAAATGTCCTGCACTAGTTTTAAATGCTGATTATAGACCTTTGAGTTATTACCCGTTGTCATTGTGGAGTTGGCAAGATTCAATAAAATCTGTTTTTTTAGAAAGAGTAACTATAGTAAGTAATTATGATAGAATTATTAGAAGCCCATCACTTAACATGAAGTTACCAAGTGTAATTGCCTTAAAAAGCTTTATCAAACCTCAATCTAATCCAAGTTTTACAAGATTTAATGTTTTTTTAAGAGACAAGTTTTTATGCCAATATTGTGGGAGTGATCAAGAACTAACATTTGATCATTTACTTCCTAGATCTAAAGGAGGACAGACAAATTGGGATAATGTTGTGACAGCCTGCTCTTCATGTAATGTAAAAAAAGGAGGCAGGTTATTAAAAAATTCAGATATGACACTCAATCAGGATCCTTTTCAACCTTCTACTGAAGATTTGCATAAAAATGGCAAACACTTTCCTCCAAATTTTCTTCACAAAAGTTGGATGGATTATTTGTACTGGGATGTTGAGCTCGAAGCCTAATTATATTTTTTCAGATATATTGATCGCAATTTTTGAGCCTGTTTTAATTATTTTATCTAAAATTGAGTAAATTCCTTTTTTTGTTGCTCCTTCTGCATAAGCGATATCTTTATGAAGTAACTCATCTTCTCTAAACTTAATAATTTTTTCTTTTAACTTTTTTTCATCATTTTTTAATTCTCTAATTTGGTTTGCATAATGTTCGTCTATAACCTCTTCCACTGAGGCAGTACAAAGCATAGCAGCTTTTTTTCCTAATATTGTTGAACCAAATCCTAGGCCCACACCAAGCATATCCCATAAAGGTAAAAATTTTGTAGGTTCAATATTTCTTTTTTTGATTTCATTTTCAAAATAATCACAATGCTCTTTTTCATGAATTTTCATTTCTTCAATTTTTTTCTTTAAATTATCATCTTTTACAAATGTGTTGAGTGCTAATAATTGCCCCTCATAAATCTTTATTGCACCACGTTCTCCAGCATGGTCCACTCTAATAAATTCTTTTACTTTGTTCTTATCTGTTTTTTTCATAAGTTAAAAAAAGTTTTGTTGTTATAACACCTAATAGTAAAGAGATAAAAACATTAAAAGACGCAAGGGATAATCCAAAAACTTTAAAAGTTACATCCTTGCAACTAACAGGTGCTTCTTTTAGTTGATTTAAGAGAGCTTCTTTTGATAAATCCTCACTATTGTTGTTTAAATCACAAACTAATGACTCTTTAATAAATCCTTGCTCTATACCAAAATGGTAAAAAGCTATTAAAGTAGCAGAGAAAAATATTAAACTTAAAATTATTAAAGATAGTTTTTCAAATTTCTTAGTAAATAAACAAATTGAAATAACTATTATCGAAAAAATATAAGGTATTCTTTCAATTAAACAGAGGTTGCATGGTTGGTGTTTTAACACATACTGAATAAAGTAAGCAGCAATTAAAGCAAAAATACAAAATAACAGAATTAAATTAAGTATCGTTTTATTTTTAATTTTAGACATATTATTTATACACAAAATAAATTACACCAACTATAAGTACAATTATAATACCTAAAAATGTAAACCATTTCGCAGCTTCAGTTTGCATGAATTTGTTAAATGTATCACCAAACTTAAATGAGAGATAAGAAACAATAAAAAATCTTAAACCTCTAGAGATTAGGCATATACAAAAAAATATGAATAAATTAAAACCAATCATGCCACTAGTTATAGTAAATACCTTAAATGGTAGAGGGGTAAAGCCAGCAAGAAATAAAGTAGCAAGCCAAATATAAAGTCCAGTGCCCTTCGTTAGGCTATTTTTAAGACTAAGAACTTTATCTTCATAACCGTAAAACGCTACTACACTCATTCCAACATCTAAAAAATATGAACCAATAAAGTAGCCTAACACCCCCCCGAAGGTGGAGAAAAATGTAGCAATTAAAAAAATTTTTAAATAATCATTTTTTTTAGCAATAACCATTGGCACAATCATGACATCAGGTGGAATGGGAAAAAAAGAACTTTCCATAAAAGATACAATTGCTAAGAACATTTTAGAACTCTTGTGAGCAGCAAGCTGTAAAGATTTTTGATATAATTTAATAAGCATTTTTTGGTTTTAATATAAATTAAGTTCTTATACTATTTAATTTTATAGTTATAATAATGAAAACGAAGGGCGAATGGCGGAACTGGTAGACGCGCACGACTCAAAATCGTGTTTCGCAAGAAATGAGAGTTCGATTCTCTCTTCGCCCACCAAAAAATTATGCAAATAAATAAAACAAATAATTTATTAGAGTTGTTTTACGAACAATATCAAAAACAAAACAAAGAAAGTATTTTTTTACAATCATTAAAAGAACCCCTAAAAAAATATTCATGGGAAGATGTTTATTTAAATATTAATAAATTATCAGAAGAGATATCAAAACATATTAAAAAAGGTGATAGATGCTTATTAGTATCGGAAAACAGACCTGAATGGATGATATCAGACTTTTCAATTATGCTTTCGGGGGGAGTAACAGTTCCTGCCTATACAACTTATACAGAAAGAGACTATGAATATATTATTGATGATTGTACGCCAGCAATTATTATTATTTCAGATAAAATTCAGTATGAAAAAGTTAAAAACATAATTCCAAGAAAAAATTTTATTAAAAAAATTATCTTCTTTGAAAATATAGAAAATGACAATAAAAAATTAAATTTAAATATAGATGCTATTTTTAAAAGAGATAACAGTAACAACCAAAATTTTTCTGATTTGAAAATTCAAAGAAAAGATATGGCTTGTATAATTTATACCTCTGGTACCCAAGGTAATCCAAAAGGTGTAATGCTAAGTCATGGTGGCATACTAAATAACTGTGAGGGAGCATACGAGTTATTAAAAACTTTTATTTCAAAAAGACCAAAATTTTTAACTTGGTTACCTTTATCACATTCATATGAGCATACAGTTCAGTTTGTACAGGTTGTAGTTGGTGCAAGAGTATTTTATGCTGAAAGCATAGATAGGTTGATTAAAAATATGAACGATTGTTCCCCAGAGATAATGACAGCTGTGCCAAGGTTTTATCAAAATCTATATCAAAAAATAACCGTATCATTTAGCAAAACTACAGGGTTAAAAAAGTTCTTAGTTAATCAGACAGTTAAGTTAGGAAAGAAAAAATTAATTAAGGAAAAAATTTCATTAATTGAAAAGCTGATTAATTTTATTTGTGAGAAATTAGTAAGGAAAAAAATTAAGTATCAATTTGGAGGGAACTTAAAAACTTTTATTTCAGGTGGTGGAGCACTAGATAAAGAAGTAGGTTCATTTTTGAATGCCATTGGTTTACCAACATTGCAAGGGTATGGTTTAACAGAAACTTCACCAGTTGTAAGCTGTAACACTATTGAGGATATTCGGGTTGAAACAGTTGGACCACCATTTAAAGGGAATTTAGTTAAAATTGCAAATGATGGAGAGATACTAGTTAAAGGTGAGAATGTTATGTTGGGTTATTGGAAAAATGAAGAAGAAACAAATAAAGTTTTAAAAAATGGATGGCTCTATACAGGAGATATAGGAGAGTATGATGGAAAATTTCTTAAGATAACAGACAGAAAAAAAGATATTATTATAACCACAGGTGGAGATAACATTTCACCAATTAAAATTGAAAATGATTTAAATAAATCTGATTTTATAGAACAAAGTTTAATTTATGGTGACAGCAAACCATATTTAGTAAGTCTAATAGTTTTAAGTTCTGAGAAAAAAAATACTACTAAAGAAAAAATTCAACAAGAAATAGAAAAAATAAATTTAAAATTAACTAAAATAGAAAAAATAAAAAAATTTATTATAATTAAAGATCAATTTACAATTGAAAATAATATGATGACACCAACTTTAAAACTAAAAAGATATAAAATTATAAAAAAATATAAATTAGAGCTTGAAAAACTTTTTTAATTTATTTTTTGATATAGGTTACTAAGCGCATAAAATCTTACTTTTTTACTTATTAGAAAATATATTTAAGTAACTAAAAAAATTTTTTAAAATGCAAAATTGTTCTTCAATTAATGAATTGACATCACTTGTATAAAAAAATAAAAATAACTTAACAACGAATCACTTTGATTCGTTTAACTTAAACAGGGAGCTAAAGATGGCTACAAAGAAAAAAGCTAAAAAAGCTAAAAAGAAAACTAAGAAAAAAGCTAAAAAAGCTAAAAAAGCGAAGAAAAGAAAAAGATAGTATCTTAATCTTTTCGAAAAACGCTTCTCATTACATTTCGTGTGAGAGGCGTTTTTTTTCTCTAAAATTTAATCTTCAGTAATTCCTGGCTCTACAGACTGTACAACTTTAGTTGGAGGAGAAATAGCACTTGCTTGACTTTCTAGATTTCTTTTTAACGCTTTATCTAATTTTTTTTGTGTATCTTCTAACGGTATATCTATCACTATTTGAAATTCTGATAAAATTCTTTCATAAGCTTTTTCAAATAATTGTCTCTCACTGTAGGATTGATCAACCATTAGGTCATCACCCTTATTTAAATCTCTAACAACCTCTGCAAGTTCATAGATTTTACCTGATGAAATTTTTGCTTCATATTCCTGTGCTCTCCTACTCCACATAGATCTTTTAATTTTTGGTTTACTTTTTAAAATTGATATACATTTATTAACCTGATTTATGGTTGCAAGCGGTCTAAGGTGGGACTGTTTATTTACAGGAACCATTCCATTGGCCTTATCTTTTTCAAATTTAAGAACATATGTTTCAACGTCTATTCCACCAATATTAATCTTTTTAAATTCTGTAATTTGACCGACACCATGTTTTGGATAAACAACGTAATCTTTAACCTTATATTCTTTTTTTTCTGTTTCTTGTTTTTTTACTTTTTGGATTTCTGGTTTAAGTTCATTACTTTTTGAGATCCTCAAATTATTAGTAACTTCTATCTTTTCTGGTACAAGTTTTTTAGGAATTGTTTTTAATTTTTTTTTTACAGTTGATTTAACAAGTTTAGACTTAATATTTTTAGTTTTTGCTTTAGAAACAGCTTTTTTAACTACTTTGGATTTGGGTTTATTAATTACCTTAGTAACAACCTTTTTTTTTATTTTTTTCTCAGGAGTTTTTTTAAAGATTTTCGCTAAAATATTTGTCGTACTTGTTTTCTTCATTTTTATACTTTTCATGATCCTCAGGAGGATCTTTTTTTATAGTTATGTTTGGCCAAAGTTCAGAATATTTAGTATTCATTTCAAGCCATTTTTCGCTACCAAACTCAGTATCAGCTACTATAGCATCAACTGGACATTCTGGCTCACAAACGCCACAATCTATACACTCATCCGGTTTAATTACAACCATATTTTTTCCTTCATAGAAACAATCGACTGGACAAACTTCAATACAGTCCATTAATTTACACTTAATGCATTTGTCATTTACAAGGTAGGTCATTTTTTTAATTCTTGTTTTATTTTTTCTTTTAAGTCACCCATTGTTTTAGCATCTATATATAATAAACCAGTAAGTCTCCTCATCAGGTTTGTCTCATACATATCTGCATTACCATCCGAATAAATAATTTTCCATAGAGATTCAACAATTCTAATTTTATCTGATATATGAGCATTTTTAACCTCTCTTGTGAAATTTAGTATTTGGTTTGAATTTTTTTCGATAACTAATGCATCTGAAATTAACTTATCTATATTTGAACTTGCTGCACCCAATTCAATCAAAGTTTTTTTAATAATCTCTTTTTCTTTATCTTCATAATTTTCATCAATTTTTGCTACATAAATTAACAAAGCTGCAATATTAGAATAAGATTTATCATCACTCACGATATCTCTTTCTTTTCCCTTGTTTTTAAAAAATTTTATCATTAATTAAAATTTAAATTTTTTAATATTTTAAATGGATTGTTTAAGGAAACTGTCTTTTTAAAAGTTTTTTTAATTTGTTTTTGTGGATTGTATTTGAAATAAATATCTTTATTTTTTTCTTGTGTTTTATAATTCATTTTTTCAATTAATTTTTTAAAATTTTCTTTACTACATCCTAATAAATTAAGCATTTCAGGAACTAATTTAATTTCTTTATCTTTTTCTGATTCAGAGTTTATGATTTGCACAAATAACCTTTCCAAAATATCTATTCTAACAAAATAATTATCAAAGCTTTCAAAGCCACAAAGAAGCATAAATTTTTTATTTTTTATATTTTTATTATCTAAGAAATTTAAACCAAAAGTAGGAGGAGTCAGATCAAAATATTTTTGGTTGAAGTTTTTCCATAGTAAGGTTCTTAATGAAACAGCTTCAGGTTTTAACAATCTAAATAAAAAAACATGATATCTGCCAAATTTTACACCCAAATCTCTTAAAATTTTTCTCTCCTCCTGACCAAGTTTTTTTAAATATTCAGTTACTACCTCTCTTTTAATTACACCATTATTTTCATATAACTGATAAGCCAAAGCTTTAATTGATGAGTTACTTTTTTTCAAACCTTTTAAATCAATCAGACTTTTTAATATTAGATTTATTTTTTCTTTAATCCATTTTTCAATAAATTCTGATAATTTTTGTTTGTCATCATTTTCTAAAATATCATCTACTATTAAAAATATATCTGGATTTAAATAATCCTTACCAGGAATCAATTTAGCAATTGGAAAATTTTTCCAATAAATTTTAAAGTCATCTTTAATTTCTATTAATCCTATATCTATAATAGATTGAATTCTTTTTCGGAGTTCTGGCCCTACTGTTTGTCTTGCAGCTTTTTTTAATGATTTAATATCAGCATCGAGTGCTCCAGCTTTTAAGTCCATCTCAAATCTTAAACCCTTTAAGTCACCAATAAACTGTTCATCAATTATTACTTTATCATCTCCCATTATCTCAGTTTTGAATTCCATATCTTGTTTTAATCCTCTTGCAAGCACGCTGGCTCTTTTATCAATAAATGTTTTAGTAAGTTCTTCATGCAGTCTATCAGACAACCTGTCTTCTAATAATTTTGTTTTTTCAACCCAATAACTTTGGTTTTCAACCCAATTAATTTTATTTGAAACATATGACCAAGTTCTAACATTTGCAATTCTATTTGATAAAGAATCAACATTTCCCTCCAATTTATCTAATTTTATTAACTGTAGTCTCATATAATTGCTAGTAATTTTACCATCTCTGCCATTTAGAAAGCTAAAAATCTTACTAACAACCTCAAGATGGTTACCATAAGTTTTTTTTACAAAATCAGGAATTTGACAACATTCCCAAAGTAATTCTAATGTTTCTTGGTTATCCTTAATATTGTGACCCTCCATATCTTTTAAAAAATATTTTAAAAGTTTTTCATCCCCACACTCATGTATTTTTCTTAGCCAATTTCTATTAGGTTTTTCTTCAAGTGATTTAATTAAGCTTAGAGCGTTATTAAAATTTAAATTAGAATTTCTCCAAAAAAGCATCTTAATTTCTTCAAATTTATGATTTTCCAGTAGCTCAACTTCTTCGGCAGAAATCTCTTTGCAATCACTGGTAATTCCAAAATTTCCATCATTTAAATATCTACCAGCTCTACCAGCAATTTGTCCAATTTCAGACATGTTAAGACGTCTTAACTTTCTCCCATCAAATTTTTTTAAATTTGAAAAAAAAACATTTTCTAAATCCATATTAATTCCCATTCCAATTGCATCTGTTGCAACAAGAAAATCAACGTCGCCAGATTGATATAATTGAACTTGGGCATTTCTTGTTTTTGGGCTTAACGAGCCCATTACAATTGCTGCTCCACCTTTTTGCCTTCTAACAAGTTCTGCAATTGCATAAACTTCTTCACTTGAAAAAGCTATTATTGCTGTTTTCCTATTTATCCTTGAAATTTTTTTATGACCCACATAAGTAAGCTGAGAAAGTCTTTCTCTATTTATAAATTCAGTATCCTCATCTAATTTATTAACTATACTTTTAATAGTGCTTGATCCCATAAGCATTGTTAATCTTTCTCCACGAAGATTTAATAACCTATCAGTAAATATATGACCTCTTTCATGATCTGCACACATTTGTATTTCATCTATTCCAACAAAATCCAAATTTTTATTGATTGGCATTGATTCAACCGTGCAAAGAAAATATTTTGCATTTGGGGGAATTATTTTTTCTTCACCAGTAATTAAAGCAACTTTATTTACATTTATTTTTTTAATAATCTTATCGTATACTTCACGTGCAAGTAATCTAAGAGGAAAACCAATCATGCCCGAATCAAAAGAAAGCATAGTTTCAATTGCTAGGTAGGTCTTGCCAGTATTTGTTGGGCCGAGGACAGCTGTAATTTTGTTTCTAGACATTTCTATTAATGGTACCTTTAATTTTTATTCCACAACATGTTGTTACCCATAAAGAACAAAAATAGACTAAAACATGACCGAATCGTAGAGGAAAAGTTCTCATTTACTCTTTATTTACCTATAGATTAACATAATTAAAAATAATTCTGTATTAGTATTTTGTAGTAAAATTATGAAACAAAAACTGTGGGAAGCATCATCTGTTCAAAAAAAAAATTCTCTCTTATCGAATTATGAGCAATTTATTTCAAAAAAATTCAAAAAAAACTTTAATCAAAAATATGAAAATATTTTAAAATGGAGCATTAAAAATCCTGGTGATTTTTGGAGTTCTATTTGGGATTTTTCAGAAATCAAAGGATTTAAGAGTAAATTAAAAATAAAAAAATCAAAAACATTTTATAAAAATAAATTTTTACCAAACTCAAAATTAAATTTTGCAGAAAACTTACTTTCAAAAAATAATAAAAATAAAGCAATAACATTTATTAGTGAAAATGGTTTTCGTGAAGAGAAAAGCTGGCATGAGCTAAACCTTAATGTGAGCAAAATATCTCAATTTTTAAAAAATGCTAAGATTAAAAAAGGAGATAGAGTTGCAGCATATTTGCCTAATTCAATTGAGGCAGTTGAAGTATTTATAGCTTCTTCTTCATTAGGAATGATATGGTCATCCTGTTCACCAGATTTTGGAGTCAAAGGTGTAGTAGAACGTTTTTCACAAATAAACCCTAAAGTTTTATTTGTAGTAGATAAGTATTTTTATAATGGAAAAACAATAAATGTTTTAGAGAGAGTTCCTCTAATTTTAAAAAAAATACCCTCCATCAAATACGTAGTTATTGTTAATTACCCAGGAGAAAAATATTTAAATAGTAAATACAAATCTAAAAAAGTAAAAGTACTTAAATGGCGTGAATTAACCAAACAAAAATTAGAGAAGATGCAGTTTCCTAAATTTGATTTTGAGCAAGAGCTTGCAATTTTATATTCAAGTGGAACCACTGGAAAGCCTAAGTGTATATGTCATAGGAGTGGAGGGGTTTTACTTCAACATAAAAAAGAGCACCAACTCCATTGTGATATTAAAGAAGGTGATAATGTTTTTTATTTTACTACGTGTGGGTGGATGATGTGGAACTGGTTGGTAAGTGTTTTAGCTTCCAAGGCGTCTATCGTTTTATTTGATGGATCACCGATGTACAAAAAAGAGGATTTATTGTTAAAAATTGCTGAAAAAGAAAAGATTACTTTATTTGGTATTAGTGCAAAATATATTGATACACTTCGTAAATTTAAGCCTACTTTAAAATATAAGTATAAATTGAAAAAATTAAGAACAATTTGTTCTACTGGATCTCCATTATCAAATGATGGGTTTAATTATGTCTACGAGAACATAAAAAAAAATGTTCATTTATCTTCCATATCTGGGGGTACAGACATTGTTTCTTGTTTTGTTTTGGGAAATTTATTTCAACCGGTAATTTTAGGTGAAATACAAAATAAAGGATTAGGTATGAATGTTGATGTTTTTAATGAGAAGGGTGAATCTTTAAAAAATAAAAAAGGAGAGTTAGTTTGTAAAAACCCTTTTCCATCAATGCCCTTAAAATTTTGGAATGATAAAAATAATATTAAATTTAAAAATACATATTTTAATAATTTTTTAAATACATGGTACCACGGTGACTATGCTGAGATAAAGAAAAGTGGTGGCTTTATTATCCATGGTAGATCAGATACGACACTAAACCCTGGAGGAGTGAGACTCGGAACTGCTGAAATATACTCTGAGGTAGAAAAGTTTATAGAAATTAAAGAGTCTATTGTTGTTGGTCAAGCATGGGATAATGATGTGAGAATTGTTTTATTCATAGTCTTAAACACGAAACATATATTTAATGAAGATTTATCAAAAAAAATTAAAACACAAATTAGAAAAAATGCATCCCCAAGACATGTTCCGTCTAAAATTATAGTAGTTGGAGACATTCCAAGAACTAAAAATGGAAAAATAGTTGAACTAGCTGTAAAAAATACAATAGAAGGAAATGAAATTAAAAATAAAGAAGCGCTAGCAAATCCAAGAGTTTTAGATCAATATAAAAATTTAAAGGAATTAAATTATTAAATGTTAAAAAATATAGTTAAAGGTCTAGAACCATCCTCTACTTTAAAAATTAATGAAATCTCTAGAAAGCTAGAAGATAAAGGTGAAAAAATATTTAAGTTTGGATTTGGCCAATCTCCATTTCAAATACCAACTGATATTGTTAATGCGTTAAAAGATAATGCCCATCAAAATAAATATTTACCAATGCAAGGTCTTAATGAGCTTAGAGATGCTGTTGCAAAATATACATCAGTTAAAAAAGATTATAATTACAAACCTGAAAATGTAATTATAGGTCCCGGCTCAAAAGAATTGATGTTTTTACTACACATTTTGTTTGATGGAGAAATAATATTGCCAGCACCGAGTTGGGTTTCTTATGCCCCACAAGCAATTCTTGGAAGAAATAAAATTCAATCAATTCAAACAAAAAGAGAAAATAATTGGTTTCCTACTGGATCTGAAATTGAAGAGGTTATTTTAAAAGATAAAAGTAAAAACTATCTATTATTTTTGAATTCACCAAATAATCCATCAGGGCAGATTTGTAAAAATCTAGAAGAAATTAGTGAGATTGCTAAAAAATATAATCTTATTATTTTATCAGATGAAATTTATTCTGAGTTGAGTTTTGATGAAGGGTTCAAATCTATTTCAAATTTTTGTCCTGAAAAAACTATTATAAGTACAGGTTTAAGTAAATGGTGTGGAGCAGGTGGGTGGAGATTGGGTTATTTTGTAGTTCCAGATTCTTTAAATATTTTAAAAAATTCAATTAATGTTTTAGCTAGTGAAACTTTTTCTGCTGTCAGTGCACCAATTCAATATGCTGCAATTACTGCTTATACAAGCGATCATAGCAAATATATTGATAGTTCTAAAAATATTCTTAAAGCGGTTGGTAATTATGTCTATGAAAATCTCAAATCAAACAAGGTTTTAATTAATAAGCCCCACGGTGGATTTTATCTTATGCCAGAATTTTTAAATAAAAAATTTAATACATCATCAGAAATGTGTGACAATATTTTAAAGGAGACAGGTGTAGCGTTATTGCCAGGATCAGACTTTGGTTTTGAAAAAAATAAGATGTTAGCAAGGTTAAGCTTTACAGATTTTGATGGTCAAAATTTTATGAATCAAACTCAAAATGGAAAAAAAATTGATGATGGTTTAATTTTAAAACTTGCTCCCAAAGTAGTAGAGGGTGTTGATAAGTTAAAAAAATGGTCAACATCAACATAACTACTTGGTATACATGTCCACTTAATTACTGTTAAATTTAATTAATAAAAATAACGATATAGAGGAGAAAATATGAAAAAAATAATAACATCTCTATCAAGTGCTCTATTAATTTTTGTTGCATCTTTATCTTTTACTGGTGTTGCAAAATCTGCAGAGTTCTTCACGATAGGAACAGGTGGACCAACTGGAGTATATTTCCAAACTGGTAACGCAATTTGCAAAATGTTGCACAAATCAGCAATTGCTAAAGAACATGGGAGGAAAAAAGGTATAGATAAAGCTTACAGATGTACTGCGCCTTCAACTGGTGGATCGAATTATAATATTGGTCAAATCGCAGCTGGTGAATTTCAATTTGGTGTAGCTCAGTCCGACTGGCAATTTCATGCAGTAAATGGATCAAGCAAGTGGGAAGGAAAAAAGTTTGACGGTTTAAGAGCTGTTTTTTCAGTACACAACGAACCTTTTCAAATTTGGGCAAGAAAAAAAGCAAAAGTTAAAGATTTTGCTGGCCTTAAAGGAAAAGTTGTAAACATTGGTAACGCTGGTTCAGGTCAAAGAGGAACTATGGAAGTGCTAATGGATGCAAAGGGAGTTAATAATAGCTTCTTTAAATCTACTACAGAGCTGACTTCATCTGAGCAAGTAAAAGCTTTATGTGATGGTAAGATTGATGCTTTTGGTTATTCAGTAGGATTTCCAAATGGAGCAATGGAAAATGCAGCTTCTTGTGGAGCAAAAGCTTTGCCTATCAACTTAACAGGTCCCGAAGTTCAAGGACTAATTGATGGTGCTGCTTATTATGCTAAAGCTGTAATCCCTAAAGGAACTTACACGGGACAGAAAAAAGATGTAACTACTTTTGGTGTTAAGGCTACTGTTGTAACTAGTAATGCTGTTGAAGCAGATCTTGTTTATTTAGTAGTAAAAGCAGTTTTTGAAAACTTTGATGATTTCAAAAAACAACATCCTGCTTTTTCTTCTTTAAAAAAAGAAGATATGGTTGCTGATGGTTTGTCAGCTCCATTACACCCAGGTGCAATTAAATATTATAAAGAAGCTGGATTAATGTAATCCAACTCCTTAATTAAATTAAAAGGCCTGATATATTTATTGGGCCTTTTTTTTGTTATGGAGTATCATTTTGAAAATGAATCAAAGCATTAACAGTAAAGTAGAAAGTAAGATTAGTGAGGATTTATCTCCCACTAGAAATCTTACTGGCCTACATTTAAAAATTGTTGGAAGTATTGCGATTATTTGGTCATTATTTCAACTTTGGTATGCTTCTCCATTTCCCTTTATGTTTGATATTGGAATGTTTAAAGGACTTCCAGCTAGGGCTATTCACTTAGGTTTTGCTTTAACTTTAGCTTTTTTAATTTATCCAATTTCTAAAAGAAAAAAAATTTCTATATTTGATGTTCTAATTAGTTTTATCGCTGCATTTTGTTGTTTATATATTTATTTTTTTTATGACCAGTTAGTGGATAGAGGAGGAATTCTTTTAACAGTTACAATTTGGGAAAAATTTAATTTACCAGTTGAGTTGATTATTGGAAGTTGTGGAATTTTAATATTAATTGAAGCAACTAGGAGAGTATTTGGATTACCTCTAGTTATTATTGCAGTTTGTTTTTTACTCTTTTCATATTTTGGTAGATATGCACCAGAAATAATTTCTCATGGTGGGCTTTCATTAAATAGATTGGTTGGATTTCAGTGGCTTGATCAAGAAGCTATATTTGGAATTCCCATAGGTGTTTCTGTAGATTTCATTTTTTTATTTGTTTTATTTGGAGCGCTTCTAGAAACGGCCGGTGGGGGTAAATATTTTTTAGACCTAGCTTTTGCCATGGTTGGCAAAATGAGAGGAGGACCTGCAAAAGCAGCAATTTTAGGATCTGGAATGACTGGTCTAATTTCAGGATCTTCAATTGCAAACACAGTTACAACTGGAACTTTTACCATTCCAATTATGAAAAAAACTGGTTTTTCTAAAGAAAAAGCTGGTGCTATAGAGGTATCATCATCAGTTAATGGACAATTAATGCCACCTGTAATGGGGGCTGCAGCATTTGTAATGGCAAGTTTTTTAGGTGTTACTTATTTTGAGGTCGTTAAGCACGCATTTTTACCAGCAATTATTTCTTATGTGGCATTGTTTTATATTTCTCACCTTGAAGCTTTAAAATTAAATTTAAAAGGAATGGATGATGTGGATATTCCAAATTTAAAGAAAACATTTTTATCAGGATTACATTTTTTAATACCTATTTTTGTTTTAGTATACATGCTTGTTTATTTAAGATTTACTGCTTCATACTCAATATTTTTTGCAACGATTGCATTAATAATTGTAAATCTTGGTTACATATTATTTAAAAATTCTGATTTCAAATCAGCAATAAAAACTTGGTTTAATCAAACGATAGTTGGTTTTGAAAAAGGTGCTTTAAATATGGTTGGCGTTGGAATAGCAATAGCAACAGCTGGCATAATAGTTGGAGCTGTTGGTTCAACAGGGTTAAGTACAAATTTAATTATAGTTATAGAATTTATTGCAAAAGATAATGTTGTTATTTTGCTATTTTTAACAATAATTTTATGTCTGATACTTGGTATGGGTCTACCAACTACTGCAAATTATGTTGTAGTGGCTTCATTAATGGCAACAGTATTGGTTGATGTTGGAAACGCATCTGGATTTGTATTTCCACTTATAGCGGTTCACTTGTTTGTTTTTTATTTCGGCTTAATGGCCGATGTCACTCCTCCAGTTGGTCTTGCATCATATGCAGCAGCTGCTATTTCAGGAGGTGATCCACTTAAAACTGGTCTGCAAGCTTTTTGGTACAGTTTAAGAACAGGTATTTTACCTATCGTATTTTTATTTAATCACGAATTGTTATTGATAGGCATTGAAAATGTGTGGCATGGACTACTAGTAATCACCACTTCTTTGATAGGAATATTAGTTTTTACTTCTGCAACTCAAGCTTGGTTTATTAATAGATTAAGATGGTATGAGATAATAATTTTTTTATTAATCTCTATTTCATTATTAGCCCCAGAATTTGTTCTAAATAAATTTTATCCTAAATATAATTATATGGATGTTAACAAAATTCATTTAATGAAAGTAGATTCCAATAAGGAGGCCAGGTTTAAAGTAACACGTCCAAGTAATTATGGCGAAAGATACAAGTTAATTGTAATCAAAAAAAATACTTTTGAAACCGAGTATAGTTTAGAGCAATATGGACTTAGTTTAATTAGAGAAGAAAATAGGGTTATTGTAGATACCCTGCAATGGAATGGAAGTGCTAAAAAAAGTGGTTTTGAAACTGGTGATTATATAAGTGAATTTAAAATAGAAAATGCAGATAGGCCAAATAAAGGAATCATTTACCCAATAGCTATTTTATTATTAATTATATTTGGTTATTTGAACTATAGAAGAAAAGAATAATTATCCACCAGGACCAAGATTAGATGGTTTAATTTTTAAGATTTTCCAAATACCTGATGCCGAGGTTATAATTTTATCATTACATTTCAGCTCACAAAATAAAAATACTAGTGTATTGGTCTTTTTAAGAATTCTTGTAAAGCCGGTAATAATATCGCCTACTTTAGAGGCACCAATAAATTTTAAATCCAATGAAATAGTTACACAAGGAGCATTTCCAGACGTTCTATGTGCAGCAGTCCCCGCTCCTGCATCAATTAAGGCTGATAAATAACCACCGTGAGTTATCCCGGCAGCATTTAAATGATTTTCATTAATCGTAGTTTTGAATTCATATTCTGTTTCAGATACAGTTTTAAATAAAACTCCACCGTTGTGTTTCATAAAACCAGGTTTAATACTTATTTGCTCAAATTCATTGCTCATAGCTCTTTATAGTACGAAAGTTAAAATTAATAAAATTATAAAAACAATTATAAAAAAATATATAACTGATTTTTGTAGTGATGATTTTAGTAGCCAATCTAACATTTTTATTTATCCTTTTTGGTGGACCGCCCAGAACTCGAATCTGGAATCTCCCGGTTCGTAGCCGAGCGCCTTATCCAATTTGGCCAGCGGTCCTTAATTAAATAATTTCTCCTACATATCAAAGTTTTTGATGTAATTTAAGTTATAAAATATTATGCTGTACTATCAATGAGCAAAAAATCAAATGATGTGGTTATTACAGCTGCATTAAGAACACCTATCGGCACATATAAAGGATCTTTAAAAGGTCTTAGTGCTGATAAACTAGGTGCACTAGCTATTAAAGAAGCTGTTTATAAATCAAAATTAAAATCAGACGATATTGATGAGGTAATTATGGGACACGTTCTCACTTCTGGTTTGGGGCAAAACCCAGCAAGACAAGCTTCTATTCATGCTGGAATTCCAGTTTCAAAACCTGCACATATAATTAATCAAGTATGTGGATCTGGATTAAGATCTGTAATTTCAGGCTATCAATCTATTAAACTAGGCGAAAATAAAATTATAGTCGCTGGCGGACAAGAAAATATGTCTAGAGCACCACATACAATATTTTATCGAGAAGATAAAAAATTAAATGAAAATAAATTGGTTGATACAATGGTCAATGATGGACTGATAGACTCATTTAATAATTATCACATGGGCGTTACAGCAGAAAATGTAGCAGAAAAATATCAAATTTCCAGAGATGAACAAGATATGTTCGCCTTAAATTCTCAAAAAAAAACACAAGACGCCATAAGTAATGATAAATTCAAAAACGAGTTAATTAAATTAAATATTAATACAGATGATAAAAATTTTATTTTTGAAAAAGATGAACATCCAAGAAGTAATTTAAACTTAGAGGATTTAAAGAAATTAAAAACTGTTTTTAAAGAAAATGGAACAGTTACGGCGGGTAATTCGTCAGGAATAAATGATGGTGCGGCAGCAACTATTTTAATGTCTAGAGAAGAGGCGGAACTTAGAGGTATAGAACCTTTAGCAAAAGTAGTCTCCTGGGCAACTTGTGGTGTTGAGCCTTCATTGATGGGACTAGGTCCAATTATGGCTGTTAATATAGCTTTAGAAAAAGCAGGATGGAAAATTGAAGATATTGATTTATTTGAAGTCAATGAAGCATTTGCAGCTCAAAGTATTGCTGTAATTAGAGATCTTAAAATTCCTAAAAAGATTGTGAATGTTAATGGTGGAGCAATTGCATTAGGACATCCAATTGGAGCTTCCGGAACCAGAATTTTAGTAACCCTAATTCATGAAATGATAAAACAAAATAAAAACAAAGGTTGCGCTACTCTCTGCATTGGTGGTGGAATGGGTATAGCCATGTGCATTGAAAGAAATTAATTTCTTATTTATTTGTTAATTTTTAAAGTTTTTTGTTCAATAAAAATACAGGTTTGCATAAAAAAACTTATTATTGTGCTAAAATAACATGAGATATAGTTTTTTTTAGGTGTATAAATCGATTTAAATAATGAGTGAAAAATTACTTGTCCCAGATATTGGTGAATTTGAAAAAGTTGAGGTTATTGAACTTTTAGTAAAAGTTGGAGATAAAATAAACTTAGATGATCCTATTGTTACTATTGAGAGTGATAAATCTAGTGTTGAAATTCCATCAACAGTCACTGGTAAGGTAGAATCTGTAAATATTAAAGTGGGTGATAAAGTTTCTAAAGGAGATTTATTGTTAAGTGTTGAGTCTTCAAAAGAAAGCCCTTCAGAAAAGCCAATTCCTAAAGATACAGAAAGTATTATTAAACAAGCAGAATCAGTTTTAAAAAGTGAAAAAAAAGAAGCGACCACTGAACAAAGTCCAGTTGTAGAAAAAAAACAAACAATAATTCAGGTTACAAATGACAATGATATTGATCCATTAGAAACTCAAGATTGGTTAGAGTCTTTATCTGCAGTTGTTGAAAAAGATGGAAATCAAAGAGCTCATTTTTTAATAAAAGAATTAATTAACAAAGCATATCGAGAGGGTGCAAATATTCCTTATACACAGCACACTCCTTACATTAATACAATCCCACCAGAGGCAGAAGTTAAGTCAAATGGCGATCAGAATATTGAAAGAAGAATTAGATCTTTAATTAGATGGAATGCAGCAGCCATGGTTGTTAGAGCAAACAAAAAATTTCCTGAATTAGGTGGCCATATAGGTACATTTGCATCAGCAGCAACGCTTTATGATGTAGGAATGAATCATTTTTGGAGAGCTAAGAATAATAAATTTGGTGGTGATTTAGTTTATTTTCAAGGTCACAGCGCACCAGGCATTTATGCTAGAGCATTTCTAGAAGGCAGATTGAATGAAAAACAATTAGATAGTTTTAGACAAGAAGTAAAACCAGGTGGACTTTCTTCATATCCACATCCTTGGTTGATGCCAAAGTTTTGGCAGTTTCCAACCGTATCAATGGGACTAGGGCCTATGCTTGCAATTTACCAGGCGAGATACATGAAATATTTAATTAACAGAGGATTAATCAAAGATGAAGGTAGAAAAGTTTGGGCATTTCTTGGTGATGGAGAAATGGATGAGCCTGAGTCTTTAGGTGCAATAGGATTAGCAGCTAGGGAAAAACTAGATAACTTAATATTTGTTGTAAACTGCAATCTTCAAAGATTAGATGGACCCGTCAGAGGTAATGGAAAAATCATTCAAGAGCTAGAAGGAAGTTTTAGAGGAGCTGGTTGGAATGTAATTAAAGTAATTTGGGGTTCTTACTGGGACTCGTTGATTGCTAATGATAAAACAGGTCACCTAGTTAAAACTATGAATGAAACTGTTGATGGTGAATACCAAGCAATGAAAGCTAGAGATGGAGCTTATGTTAGAGAAAAATTTTTTGGGAAATACCCAGAGACTCAAGAGCTAGTTTCTAGTTTATCAGATAAAGATATTTGGAGATTAAATAGAGGCGGTCATGATCCTCATAAAGTTTATGCAGCATACGACCGGGCATCAAAAAACCAAGGTAGCCCAACAGTTATAATCGCTAAAACCATTAAGGGCTATGGCATGGGAAAAACAGGTGAAAGTGTTAACACTACTCATCAAACCAAGAAATTAGACGTAGATGATTTACTATATTATAGAGATCGTTTTGATGTGCCTTTAACTGACGATCAAGTAAAAAATGTTGAGTATTTTAAGCCAGACGAAAAATCTCCAGAAATTAAATATATTAGAGAAAGAAGAATGAAACTTGGTGGTTCTTTGCCAGAGAGAACAACTTACTCTAAACCAATTAAAGCACCAGCAAAAGATATTTTTGATTTTATGAAAGTATCAACGGGTGAAAAAGAAATGTCTACAACCATGGCATTAGTTAGAATGTTTACAAATTTATTAAGAGACAAGAATGTTTCGCCAAGGTTAGTTCCAATCATACCTGATGAAGCAAGAACTTTTGGTATGGAAGGGTTTTTTCAAAAAATAGGAATATATGCACACGAAGGTCAAAAATATGAACCTGAAGATTCTGCACAATTAAGTTCTTACAGAGAAGATAAAAGTGGGCAAGTACTAGAAGAGGGAATTAATGAAGCTGGAGCAATGTCATCGTGGATAGCAGCTGCAACAGCTTACACAAATCATGATATTGAAATGATACCAATTTATATTTTTTACTCCATGTTTGGCTTTCAACGGGTAGGAGATCTTGCATGGGCTGCTGGAGACAGTCAGGCTAGAGGATTTTTAATTGGAGCAACAGCTGGAAGAACTACTTTAGCTGGTGAAGGACTACAGCACCAGGATGGACACAGTCACTTGATAGCCTCAACAATACCAAATTGTGTAACATATGACCCAACTTTTCATTATGAGTTAGCTGTTATTTTTAGAGAGGGTTTGAGAAGAATGCATGAAAAAAATGAGAATGTTTTTTATTATATTACAACCATGAATGAAAATTATTCACATCCAAGCATACCAAAAGATAAGAATTGTGAAGAAGGAATTCTTAAAGGAATGTATAAAATTAAAGAGCTCAACAAATATAAAAAAACTAAAATTCAACTTTTAGGTTCAGGCACAATATTGAGAGAAATGATGGCTGCAGCAGAAATCCTTCAAAATGAATATCAGATAGATAGTGAAATCTGGAGTGTCACTAGTTTTAACGAGTTGAGAAAAGATGGTATGGAAGTTGAGAGGTATAATCTCTTAAATCCTGATAAAGAACAAAAGGTTTCATTTGTAGAGCAGTGTTTAGGAAAAACCGAAGGACCAATTTTGGCAGCTTCAGATTATATGAGAATGAATTCTGATCAAATCAGACCTTATACTAATAAAAGTTTTTATTCTTTAGGTACAGATGGATATGGAAGAAGTGATACTAGAAAAAACCTTAGAAGATTTTTTGAAGTTGATAAAGAACATATTGTTACTTATGGACTTAGCGTACTAGCAAAAGAGCAACTAATAGCCTCAAAATATGCTAAAGAAGCTATAAAGAAGTATAATATTGATGGCAGCAAACCAATGCCAACAAAACTATAAGATGTCAGATAAAGAGATTAAAGTACCAAATATTGGCGAATTTAAAGACGTTGAGGTAATTGAGGTATTGGTTTCAAATGACCAGTCAGTTTCTAAAAATGATCCACTTATTACAATTGAGAGTGACAAATCTAGTGTTGAAATACCAGCTTCTTTTGATGGAAAGGTTAAGTCTGTTAAAATTAAAGTAGGAGATAGGGTTTCAGAAGGTGATTTGATATTAACTGTAGAGCAATCTGGAGAAGAAGAAAAGAGTATAGAGAAAAAAACTATTAAAGAAGCAAAACCAGTTACAAATCAAAATCAAGAAGAAAAAATTGAAAAAGTTATACAAACACAAAATTTAATAAAAAAAGGCAATTCAGAAGCTTCATCTGCAAGTCCAAAAGTACGTAAATTTGCTCGAGAGCTTGGGGTTAATATTAATGAGATAGTTGGCAGTGAAAGACAAGGAAGAATTGTAGAAGATGATGTAAAAATTTTTATATCCTCTAAAATTAATAAAACTTCAGATAAGACTCAAGCTCAACCTAAAAAAATTATTAGTGAATTTTCCCATTCTGATTTTGGAGAAATTGAAGTTAAAGATATGTCTAGGGTTAAAAAATTAGCCTCTACGTATTTAGTTAATTCTTGGACTACAATACCTCATGTAACAAATCATGATGAAGCAGATATAACTGAAATGGAAGATTTTAGAACTTCACTTACTGATATGTACACAGGAGAAAGAAAAAAAATTACTCCCTTAGCTTTTATTGTTAAAGCTTTAGTTGTATCTTTAAAAAAATTTCCTAGTTTCAACTCATCAATAGATGATATTGAAAATGGGAAAATAACAATGAAAAATTATTTTCATGTCGGAATTGCAGTCGACACACCACATGGTTTGATGGTGCCAAAAATTAGAAATGTTGACAATAAAAGTATTTCATATATTGGCAATGAATTGAAAACAGTAAGCGACCAATGTAAAAATTTAAAAATAGATAAGAAAGAATTCTTTGGAGGATCTATGACTATTACAAGTCTTGGAGGAATTGGAGGTTCATTTTTTACGCCAATAATAAATTATCCAGAAGTTGCTATACTAGGAGTTGGTAAAGCACAAAAAAAACAAATTTTTATTAATGGAAAATTTGAAACAAGAATAATGTTACCACTTTCATTATCATATGATCATAGAATAATTGATGGAGCTGAAGCGGCTAGATTTAATAATGATCTAAAAGAAAATTTAGGCAAAAATTTTGCTTATAAATTGGCTATATAGATTTTAATGTCAAAAACATCTTCATTATTTAGTGCTTTACTATGTACGTTCATATGGGGAACAACTTTTATTGCTCAAGATACGGGAATGGACGACATTGGTCCTTTTACTTTTAATGCTGTTAGGTTTTTTGTGGGTTTTTTAGCAGTAGCCCCTTTAGCTTTTATTTTTGAAAGAAAAAATATCTTAAAATCAGTACAAATAAATCCAAAAGAATTTACCAACTTAGCTCTTTTAATAGGCCTATCTTTATTCTTGGGATCAGCACTTCAACAAGTGGCTTTACTCTATACAGATGTTGCTAATGCAGCATTCTTTACTATTTTCTATGTACCAATGGTCCCGTTTATAATTTTTTTTATGTATAAAAAACCAATCCATTGGAGTATTTGGCCTTCAGTTCTTTTTTGTGTGATAGGAGGCTATTTATTAACTAATTTTTACAGCACAACAGTTAGAACTGGAGATGCGCTTATAATAATAGGGGCATTTTTCTGGAGTACACACATTATCTTTACTGGTAAAATTATAGAAAACTATAACCTTCCATTAACAATTGGTGCAATTCAAACTTTAATTGTTGCCTTTTTATCATTAATTATAGGGTTAATTTTTGAAGACTTTATTTGGTCTAATATTCTTAAAGAAAAATTTCAAATCTTATACGCTGGAGTTTTATCTGGAGGTATTGCATTTGTTTTACAAATATATGCCCAAAAAAATATATCTCCTGCTCCATCAGCAATAATTTTTTCTTTAGAGGGTGTTTTTGCAACAATCGCTGCTTGGATTTTATTAGATCAAATTTTAGATATAAATAATCTGTTTGGATGTTTATTTATTTTATTTGGTGTTTTATTTTCACAATTAGCACCAATATTCAAAAAAAATTAATTATATATTATCATAAATAAAATTATTGAAATAATAATCCTGTAAATTACAAAAACATTTAAAGAAAATTTATTTATGTAGTCTAAGAAAAACTTAATTGTAAAATAAGAAATTAAAAAAGAAAGAGTGATTGATATTAGTACAAGGTAGTTAAGCTCAAAGCTTTGGCTAATAGCATTTTTTAATTGTAGTACACTTGCCCCAGCTATTGCAGGTATAGCTAGTAAAAAAGAAATTTTGCTTGAATCAAATCTATTAAATCTAAAAAGCCTTGCAGCTGTTATTGTAATTCCTGCCCTGCTCACACCTGGTATTAAAGCAAGTATTTGAAACAAACCGATATATAGTATTATTTTAAAATTTAGGTTGGAGGATATTTTTTTATCAAATTTACTTTTGTCTGCGAGATATAAAATAATTCCAAAAATTAATGTCGTCCAAGCAATTATCTTTAAGTTATTTTCTAATAGACTAACTAGACCCGTGGAGCTGATTATGTACCCAGCTATTACAATTGGTATAGAGCCAATAATTAATAAAGATAATAATTTTTGATTATTTCTAAGGTCTAGTAGCTCTCTTCTAAAATAAAAGATTATTGCTAGTAAAGAGCCAAGATGGAGACTAACGTCAATCATTAGTGAGGTAGAATTAAACTCAAAGATTATTTCAACAATGTTTAAATGAGCCGATGAACTGATAGGCAAAAATTCTGATATGCCCTGAACTATTGATAGGATTATAATTTCAATAATATTTGAGAACATTTAAAGCTTCGTAACTTAAATATTCGATGATTTAAACAATTCCATTTAAACATATTAGATATGCAAAAATTAAAATACAAAGAATTAACAGTATTTATTGTAAATTTAAGGTCATATATACTGACCTTTTTTATCTTTTATTACACAAAACCTTATTATATGATTAGTCTATTAAAGATTATATATGTCAGAAAAAATGCTTAAATTTGTTAAAATAGGTCAACAAACTCCACCTAAAAGAGAAGTTGGCAACAGAAAAGAAGATTTTAACGAAATTTATAAAGAGTTTATTAACGAAAAGGCAGGCGAACAATCTAGCAGATGCTCACAATGTGGAGTTCCTTTTTGTCAGGTACATTGTCCATTAAGTAATAATATTCCAGATTGGCTGAAATTAACTGCAGAGGGACGATTAAAAGAGGCTTACGAATTATCTCAAAGCACTAACAACATGCCAGAGGTGTGTGGAAGAATATGTCCACAAGATAGATTGTGTGAAGGAAATTGTGTAATCGAACAATCAGGTCATGGAACTGTAACCATAGGTTCAGTTGAAAAATATATCACTGATAATGCTTGGGAACAAGGATGGGTCAATCCAATAAAAGTTAAAAACGAAAAGAGTCAAAGTATTGGAATTATAGGTGCTGGTCCAGCTGGTCTTGCTGCTGCAGAGCAGTTACGTAAGTTAGGTTATCAAATTACTGTATATGATCGATATGATAGAGCTGGTGGTTTAATGATTTATGGGATCCCAAATTTTAAATTAGAAAAATTTGTTGTAGAAAGAAGAACAAAATTATTAGAAGAGGGTGGAATTAAATTTGTTCAAAATTTTGAAGTTGGAAAAGATGCAACATTAGAGCAATTAAGAAAAAAACATGACTCTCTTTTAATTGCAACTGGAGTTTATAAAGCTCGAGAAATAGATCTACCAGGAAAAGATTTAGGAAATATTTTTCCGGCTATGGAATTTTTAACAGCTTCAAATAAAAAAGGATTAGGAGATAAGGTAGAGTTATTTGATGATGGAACCTTAAATGCCGAAGGAAAAAATATTGTTGTAATTGGAGGAGGTGACACTGCAATGGATTGTGTTAGGACTTCAATCAGACAAAAAGCAAAATCAGTTAAATGCCTTTATAGAAGAGACAAAGAAAATATGCCTGGATCTGCTAGAGAGGTAGCTAATGCAGAGGAAGAGGGGGTAGAGTTTGTATGGTTATCTAGCCCTAAAGAATTTGTTGGAACAAATAAAGTTGAAGGTTTGGTGGTGGATAAAATTAAACTTGGTGAACCTGATGACAGTGGTAGACGTAAACCAGAAATCCAGAATGATTCTCACTTTAATATTAAAGCAGATATAGTAATCAAGGCTCTTGGCTTTGATCCTGAAAATTTACCAAAACTATTTAGCTCTGAAGATCTACAAGTTACTAAGTGGGGAACATTAAAAACTAATTTTGATACAATGGAGACAAATTTACCAGGTGTCTTTGCAGCGGGAGACATTATTAGAGGCGCATCTTTAGTTGTCTGGGCTATAAAAGATGGAAGAGACGTAGCAGTATCAATAAAAAATTTTTTAGAGAGTAAAGAACTTAGTAAAGAGAAGGTTGCTTAATGAAAAATTATAAAAAAAATCTTAAAATTCTTGAAGAAGGCCATGTTTATACAAAAGAAATGGAACATGACGCTTGTGGAGTAGGATTGATTGCTTCTACAGAGGGTAAAAAATCGAGGAAAGTAGTAGAATATGGAATTAATGCCTTAAAAGCAGTTTGGCATAGAGGAGCCGTTGATGCTGATGGAAAAACAGGTGATGGAGCTGGAATCCATTTGGAAATTCCTTCAGATTTCTTTGCTGAAAAAATAGAAATCACAGGTCATGATCATGATGGTTCAGAAATTTGTGTAGGTATGATTTTTTTACCTAGAAATAATTATCAATCACAAGAAAATGCAAGAACTTTAATTGAAAGTGAGTTAACAAAAAGTAATTTTAGTATTTATGGATGGAGACAGGTTCCAGTAAATCCAAAAGTTTTAGGTGAAAAAGCAAATCATACGAGACCAGAAATCACTCAAGTTCTATTCAAACATAATAATAAAGATTTAACAGAAAAAGAGTTAGAAAGAAAAATTTATGAATCCAGAAGAAAAATTGAAAAAGAAGCTATTAAAGATGCGATAGAAGGTTTTTATATTTGTTCACTAAGTTCTAAGTCAGTTATTTATAAGGGAATGTTTTTAGCAGAGTCTATTGCAGACTTTTATTTAGATTTAAAAGATGAGAGATTTATATCCAGATTTGCAATATTTCATCAAAGGTTTTCAACAAACACTGCGCCAAGCTGGGACCTGGCACAACCTTTCAGAGCATTAGCTCATAATGGTGAAATAAATACATTCAAAGGAAATACAAACTGGATGAAAGTTCATGAGCAAGAAATGGACAGCCCTTTATTTGATAACATGGAAAATTTAAAACCAGTTATACAACCAGGATCATCAGACTCTGCTGCACTAGATAGTGTTTTTGAACTTTTAAATATTTCTGGCCAATCAGCGCCTCTTGCAAAGTTAATGTTAATTCCAGATGCATGGTCTAAAAAAAGCCAAACATTATCAAAAGATCATCAACAATTATTTAATTTTTTAAATAGTACAATGGAGCCATGGGATGGACCAGCTGCTATTGCAGCTACCGATAATGAATGGGCGATTGTAGCTGCTGATAGAAATGGGTTACGCCCAATGAGATATACTATTTCAAAAGACAAAATATTGTGTGCAGGATCAGAAACGGGAATGGTTGAAATTGATGAGAAGCAAATTCTTAAAAAAGGTAGATTAGGACCTGGAGAAATTCTTGGAGTTAGAATAGCCAAAGGCAAAGTATTTTCTAATGTTGAAATAAAAGATTATCTAGCAAAAGAATTTAAACATTTTAACAATCAAATAATTGATTTAGAAAAAAAATTCTCAATAAAGAATGAAAAATCTACTTTTTCAGGTGATGAACTAAAAAAAAGACAACATACATTTGGTTATAGTTTAGAAGATTTAGAACTTATTCTTCATCCCATGGCAGAAGACGCAAAAGAGGCCATTGGCTCTATGGGTGATGACACTCCACTTGCCGTATTGTCTGACCGTTATAGACCGCTTTACCATTTTTTTAGACAGAACTTTAGTCAAGTTACTAATCCACCAATTGATTCCTTAAGAGAAAATAAGGTTATGAGTTTAAAAACTCGTTTTGGTAATCTTGGAAACATTTTAGATTTTACTAATTTAACAGAAGAAAACATATATGTTTTAGACAGTCCCATATTATCAAATTCTCAATTAGAAAAATTTACTAATTTTTTTGGTGAAAAATCAATAATAATTGATTGTACTTTTGGTAAAAATGAAAATCTTGAAACCTCTATTGAGAGAATTAGAAAAGAATCTGAAATTGCAGTTAGACAAGGTCTTACTCAATTAATCTTAAGTGATAAAAATATTTCTGAAAAAAGATTACCAATTCCTATGCTGTTAAGTGTCGGTGCAATAAACACTTATCTTATTAAAAAAAAATTAAGAGGTTATGCATCAATCAATGCTCAAACTGGGGAAGCATTAGACACACATTCATTTGCAACACTTATAGGTGTTGGAGCTACAACTGTTAATCCTTATTTAGCACTGGATAGTTTATATCAAAGATTTGAAAAAAAACTATTTGGAAAGTTTGGGTACGATGAATGCATAGAGAGATATATACAATCAGTAAATTATGGGCTTCTGAAAATAATGTCAAAAATGGGAATTTCGGTCATTAGTTCTTATAGAGGTGGATGTAATTTTGAAACAGTTGGTTTGAGTAGAACAGTAGCATCAGAGTATTTTCCGGGAATTTTATCAAAAATTTCAGGCATAGGTTTAAATGGAATAGAAAAAAAATTAAGAACTATTCACAAAGAGGCATTTGAAGGAACAGATACGGTTTTACCGATCGGGGGAATTTATAGATATAGAAAGAATGGTGAAACTCATCAATATCAAGGTAAGCTTATTCATCTTTTACAAAGTGCAGTTTCGTCAAATTCTTTTGAAGCTTATAAAAAATATGTAGAAGGTATTTATAATCTTCCGCCTATACATCTTAGAGATTTGATTGGATTTAGAGATAGAAATTTAAACCCATCTTTAGATATTTCAGAAGTAGAACCAATTGAAAATATTTTAACAAGATTTGGGAGTGGAAGTATGTCTCATGGTGCATTATCGAAAGAAGCACACGAAACTTTAGCCATAGGAATGAATAGAATTAAAGGAGCCTCTTGTAGTGGTGAAGGGGGTGAGGATGAAAAAAGATTTATTAAGATGGAAAACGGTGACAGCGCTAACTCTAGAGTTAAGCAAATAGCCTCAGCAAGATTTGGAGTAACACTTAAATATCTAAATAACTGTAACGAAATAGAGATTAAAATTGCACAAGGGGCAAAACCTGGTGAGGGAGGTCAATTACCAGGGTTTAAAGTCACAGAAGAAATTGCTAAATTAAGACATTCGACACCGGGTGTAACTCTAATATCGCCACCACCTCACCATGATATTTATTCTATCGAGGATCTAGCTCAATTAATTTATGATCTTAAACAAGCAAATCCAAAAGCAAGAGTTGGAGTAAAATTAGTAGCATCATCTGGTATAGGAACAATTGCAGCTGGTGTAGCTAAAGCTAAAGCAGATATAATTTTAATTTCTGGACATAATGGAGGAACAGGAGCAACACCGCAAACAAGTGTTAAATATGTTGGGATACCTTGGGAGATGGGTTTAACTGAGGCTAATCAAGTTTTAACTTTAAATAATTTGAGACATAAAGTTACCCTAAGAACAGATGGTGGAATTAAAACAGGAAGAGATGTTGTTATTGCAGCTATGATGGGGGCTGAAGAATATGGAGTAGCAACTACAGCTTTAGTGGCTATGGGATGTATAATGGTTAGACAGTGTCATTCAAACACATGTCCAGTTGGAGTTTGTACTCAAGATGAAAAACTAAGAGAAAAATTTTCTGGTACGCCAGAAAAAGTAGTTAACTTATTTAAATTCATAGCTGAGGAAGTAAGAGAAATTTTAGCACAAATAGGCTTTAAATCACTAAATGAAATAATTGGTAGGACTGATTTATTAAGACAGGTAAGCAAAGCCTCACCAAACTTAGACGATTTAGACCTAAATCCTTTATTTGTTCAAACAGATGCTGGTGAGAACACGAGATACTGCAAAGTTCCAGAAATAAATTCTGTTCCAGATACTTTAGATCAAGAAATTTTACCTGAAATTAAAGAACAAATTGGAAAAGTAAAAATTATTGAAAAAGAATATATTATTAAAAATACTCATAGGACGGTTGGTACAAGAATTTCTAATCATCTTTATGAAAAATATGGATCTGAAAAATTAGAAGATGGCTTTTTATCTTTAAAATTTAAAGGATCAGCAGGACAATCATTTGGAGCATTTGGAATCAAAGGTTTAAAACTTATTTTAAAAGGTGATGCTAATGATTATGTTGGTAAAGGTTTGTCAGGAGCAACAGTGGTAATTAAACTTCCAGATGAAAGTAATTTGGTTTCAGATGAGAATACCATAATAGGAAATACAGTTTTGTATGGAGCAACATCTGGAAAACTTTTTGCAGCTGGTCAAGCTGGAGAAAGGTATGCCGTAAGAAATTCAGGATCAATTTCAGTTATTGAAGGCTGTGATTCTAATGCTTGTGAATATATGACTGGTGGTACGGTTGTAGTTTTGGGTGATGTAGGAGACAATTTTGGAGCTGGAATGACAGGTGGAATGGCGTTTATTTACGATATAAACAAGAAATTTGACAAAAAAGTAAACCCAGAGACTGTAGTATGGCAAACACCAGAAACGGATCATTGGATAGCTTATTTAAAAAATTTAGTTCAAGAGCATCACCAGGAGACGAATTCAGATTTTTCTAAAAAGATAATAGAAAATTTTGATAAGGAAATTTCTAATTTTATTCAAGTTTGTCCAAAAGAAATGATTGATAAGTTAAAAAACCCAATAAGTTTAAGATCCATTATAAAAGAAGTTAGTTAAAATGAAGGATATAAGCATTTTTTGTTTTGGTTTTGGCCAAGTAGCAAAAAATTTTATAAAGAAGCTTAATACTGAGCAATATAATATTAACTTGTCAGCAACGTCAAGAAGTGAGTCTTCAAAAAAAATATTCAATGGTATTAATTATAATAGCTATCTATTTAATAGTGATAAATTTGATCAAAATTTAGTTGTAAAATTAAAAGAAGCAGATCATATTTTAGTTTCTATACCACCAGAAAATCAAGAGGACTTAGTTGTAAAAAACTTTTCTAAATTTATAGAAAACTCTAAAGTAAAGTGGATAACCTATCTATCTGCTACAAGTGTCTATGGCGATCATAAGGGAGAATGGGTTAATGAAAATAGCAAAACAAACCCAATCTCAAATAATGGTATTGCAAGATTAAAAGCTGAAAATTCATGGGTTTCTTTAGAAAAAAATAATAAAATACCAGTTCAGATATTTAGGTTATCTGGAATTTATTCTAATGAAAAAAATATTTTAATACGCTTAAAATCAGGAGAAGTAAAATTGATCAATAAAAAGAATCATTATTTTTCTAGAATTCATGTGGATGATATTTCAAATATATTATTTAAATCTTTATCAAAATTTAAGTCTGGAGAAATATATAATCTATCTGATGATAAACCTTCTTCATCTGAAGATGTTACTTTATTTGGAGCAAAAATGTTAAATATTGAAAATATCAAAAAAATTGAAGTTAGCCAAATTAAAAGTGAAATGCTAAAAAATTTTTATAATGAGTCGAAGAAAGTTAACAACAAAAAGATGAAAAGTTATTTTAACTACAATTTAAAATTTCCAAGCTATATCCAGGGATTAAACCATATTAGAAATAATTTTATCTAGCTCTAAGAGTATTCTTTTTAGACCTTGTTTACTTGATAAGCTGTGATCACCATTTTTTATTATTACTAATTTTTTATTAGCTTTTGTAAATAACTTAAGAACTTTTCTGGAATAACTTGTTGGAACAACCTCATCTTTACCTCCATGAATCATAGTTACATCGATGTTGGATTTAATTTTTTTATTTAAAATTTTATTTTTTCTACCATCTTTTATTAATTGATAGGTGATTGGATATTCATAATTGCCGTGTTTTAAATTATAAATCCCTTTCTTTATAGTTTCGTTCTTCATTTTTTTTGTAAACTTTTTCCACATTAAGTTTTGTAAAAACTCAGGAGCTGAACCAATTCCTAAAAAACCTTTAATTTGATCTTTAAAATATTTAAACTGATTTAAGGATAGCCACGCACCCATACTTGAACCCACCAAAATAAAGTTATTTTTTTTAACTATCTTCTTAATTACTATTTCAACTTCTTTTGACCATTTAGTAATATTTCCCTTAGTAAATTTTCCTGATGATTTTCCGTGGCCAGAGTATTCAAGAGCAAGAAAACCTAGTTTATTTTTTTTTGCATATTTGAAGATAGCTGTAGGTTTCTCCCCTTTAATATCTGACATAAATCCATGAAGAAAAACTATATAAAGATTATCTTTAAAATCATTACTTATATATCTAATTTTCTTATAATTTGATATTTTTAGGTATTTAAATTTACTCATAAAAGTTTATTAGAATTAATTCTTAATATATAGTTTTTATTAGATGTCTTCAAAATTAAAAGTTTTACAGGTAATCCCAAAGCTTGGATATGGAGGGGCAGAGACAGGCTGTTATGACCTTGCTCATTACTTGCCAGAAAATAATTGCTACTCTTATATTGTTACTAGTGGAGGGGAGCTATTAAAATTTATTGATCAAAAAAAAGTAAAATTGATTAAACTTCCAGTTCATAGCAAAAATCCAATTTTAATACTTTTTAATTCAATAGCTTTAACTTTTATTATTTTATTTCATAATATTTCTATCGTTCATGCAAGAAGTCGTGCCCCTGCTTGGTCTTGTCTGATTGCAACAAGAATTACAGGAAGAAAATTTGTTACAACTTTCCATGGTACGTATAATTTTAAAAATCAAATTAAAAAATTTTATAACTCTGTAATGGTAAGATCTAATTTGGTAATTGCTGGATCAAATTTTATTTTTTCACATATTAAAAACAACTATTCAAAATATTTAAATTTAAAAAAAAAATTTTTAGTAATCTTTAGAGGTATTAATGTTGACTATTTTGATCCATCAACAACATTAGAAGCTGAAGAGGATGACCTTCTTTCAAAATGGGGAATGAATAGAGAGAAAAAAATAATTTTAATGCCTGGTCGATTAACTGCGTGGAAAGGTCAGGAAGTGTTTATTGAAGCTTTAAATCTTGTTAATAAAAGATTAGGCCATCAGTCTTTTTATGCTATTATTTTGGGAAGTGATCAAGGTAGAGATATTTATAGCAAAAAAATAAAAAGACTTGCAGAACAGCATAGATTAACATCCCAGTTAAGATTTATAGAACATTGTAAAAACATGCCTTTAGCTTATAAAATTTCTGACTTGATTGTTTCGGCTTCAATAGAGCCAGAGGCTTTTGGAAGAGTTGCAATTGAAGCTCAATCAATGGAAAAACCAATAATAGCGAGTGATATTGGAGGATCTAATGAAACAATAGTAAATAATGAAACAGGGTTTTTATTTGAATCAGGTAATCCAGAGTCTTTAAGTAAAAAAATAGAAGAAGTTTTAAATTTAGATCAATCTAGATTGAAATCAATCGGTATTGAAGGTAGGAAAAATATAATTAAAAAATTTAATGTTGAAAAAATGTGTTTTTCTACATATTCAGAGTACAAAAAATTATTAAATTAAATGCCATTAATTACATTACCAGACGGAAATAGTATTGAATTTCCAAACAAAGTAACAGGATTAGAAGTTGCAGAAAAGATTAGTAAATCTTTATCAAAGCAAGCCACAGTTATTAGTGTTAATGAAGAACTTAAAGATTTAAGTCATGTCATAGATAAAGATTGTTCTATTAAAATTTTTACCTCCAAGGATAAAGAGGGCCTTGAAACTATTCGTCATGATACAGCACACATAACGGCAATGGCGGTTCAAGAACTTTTTCCAGGAACTCAAGTAACTATTGGTCCAATTATAGAAAATGGATTTTATTATGATTTCTCAAGGAAAGAGCCTTTTACAGAAGAAGACTTAAATAAAATTGAAACTAAAATGAAAGAAATTGTTGATAGAGATATTCCAACCACAAGACAAGTTTGGAGTAGGGAAAAAGCAATATCTCACTTTAAAGAGAAGGGAGAAATATATAAAGCTGAAATTATTGAAAGTATCCCTCAAGGAGAAGATGTTTCAATATATTTTCATGGTGATTGGCATGATTTATGTAGAGGACCACACCTATCATCAACAGGAAAAATTGGTAAATATTTTAAATTAACTAAGGTATCAGGAGCTTATTGGAGAGGTGACTCTAATAATGAAATGTTACAGAGAATATATGGAACAAGTTGGGCTTCACAAAAAGATTTAGATGAATATTTAAAAAGAATAAAAGAGGCTGAAAAAAGAGATCATAGAAAACTTGGAAAAGAAATGAATTTATTTCATTTTAGAGAAGAAAGTCCAGGATCAGTTTTCTGGCACGAAAAGGGTTGGAAATTATTTCAAAAATTAGTTGCTTATATGAGGAATAGACAAAATAAGGCAGGCTACAAAGAGGTAAATACCCCTGAAATTTTAGATAGAGCATTGTGGGAGAAGTCTGGTCATTGGGAAAAATATGGTGAACATATGTACACCTCTCAAACGCCCGATGAAAAAATATTTGCAATTAAACCAATGAATTGCCCAGGCCATGTTCAGGTATTCAACCAAGGTTTAAAAAGCTATCGAGACCTTCCACTAAGAATTTCAGAATTTGGAAAAGTGCATAGATATGAACCTTCAGGAGCACTACATGGATTGCTAAGAGTTAGAGCTTTTACACAAGATGATGCTCATATTTTTTGTACAGAGGATCAAATTACAGAAGAATGTTTGATTGTTACAAATTTAATTTTAGATATTTATAAAGATCTTGGTTTTGAAAATGTAATATTGAAATATTCAGACAGACCAGATCTTAGAGTTGGTGATGATGGTGTTTGGGATAAAGCTGAAAAAGCCTTATTAGATGCTGTTAAGGTGTCAAAACTTGAATACACAATTAACAAAGGTGAAGGAGCTTTTTATGGTCCAAAAATTGAATTTGTTTTAAGAGATGCTATTGGCAGAGACTGGCAGTGTGGAACCTTACAAGTAGATTTAAATTTACCAGGAAGATTAGAAGCATCTTTTGTTGACAGTGATGGAACTAAAAAAGTTCCAGTAATGCTTCATAGAGCACTGTTTGGCTCACTAGAAAGATTCATAGGAATACTTATAGAAAACTATGCAGGAAAATTTCCATTTTGGATTGCTCCTTTACAAGTAGTTGTAATCCCTATTTCAGAAGAGTTCGATGTGTATGCAAAAAAAGTTAATGAAAAAATTAATCATGCTGGTATGAGCTCTGAAGTAGATTTAAAAAATCACAATTTGAATTATAAAATAAGAGAACATTCTTTATCTAAAATACCACTTTTGTTGATTTGTGGAAAAAAAGAAGTTGACAGTAACTCAGTAACGATTAGAAGATTAGATACTAACAAACAAGAAAATATGGAATTAAATTTATTCTTAAAAAAATTCTCAGCTTTAAACAAAGTGCTCTCAAACTAAGTGGCAGATTTTAAACAAAATTATTTTCAAAGAAGAACTAAAGACAGAGGGCCTAAATCTAATAATAGGATTACTGCTCCAGAGGTTCAAGTTATTGGAAGTGATGGTGATAATATAGGAATACTTAATACTAATGAGGCTATATCAATGGCTAAAGAGCAAGGTTTAGATTTAATTGAGATAGCTCCAAATGCAAAACCACCTGTATGTAAAATTATTGATATGGGTAAATTTAAGTATGATGCGCAAAAAAAAGCAAATGTTGCAAAAAAGAAACAAAAAATCGTTTTATTAAAAGAAATCAAAATGAGACCAGTTACAGAAACTCATGATTATGATTTTAAAGTCAAAAATGCTAAAAAATTTATTGGAAAAGGTGATAAAGTAAAGTTTACCATAAGATTTAAAGGTAGAGAACTACAGCATTCTCACTTAGGTAGAGAACTAATGGATAAAATAAAAGTCGATATGCAAGATATTGGCAAAGTAGAACTGCACCCGAAGTTTGATGGGAAGCAAATGATTATGGTTATTCAGCCTTTATAAGGCTTAATAGAGGTTGTAAATCTATTCCAATATTCGTATAAGACCGCAGAATTATGCCAAAATTAAAAACTAAAAGTTCAGCAAAAAAAAGATTTAAGATATCAGCCACAGGTAAAGTCATGATGGCACAAGCTGGAAAGAGACATGGCATGATTAAAAGAACAAATTCACAAATTAGAAAATTAAGAGGCACGACTACTATGTCAAAACAAGATGGCAAAATAGTTAAATCATACATGCCCTACAGTTTAAGAGGATAAAATGGCAAGAGTAAAAAGAGGTGTAACAAGTCACGCTAAACATAAAAAAGTTCTAAAAGCTGTCAAAGGTCAATGGGGCAGAAGAAAAAATACGATTAGAGTCGCAAAGCAAGCTATGGAAAAAGCTATGCAATATGCCTACAGGGATCGAAGAACTAAAAAAAGAGAATTTAAATCTTTATGGATACAGAGAATTAACGCAGGCGTTAGATCTGAAGGACTAACGTATTCTAAATTTATTAATGGTTTAACAAAGTGTGGAATCAATCTAGATAGAAAAATACTAGCAGAAATAGCATACGATAGCCCAGAAGCCTTTAAAACGATCGTTCAAAAAGCTCAATCAGCACTAAATTAATCTTCACTATTGTTTTTCTTCAGTGAAGAAATAATCTCTCAACATGTCTGATATTAAAAAAATAAAAGATGAATTTCTTTTAAAGTTAAAGGATAATTTAGACTTAAATCAAGTCAATCAAATCAAAACAGATCTATTTGGTAAAAATGGATTGATTAGCTCTCAATTTAAAAAGCTTGGAAAGGTAGCGGAAAAAGAAAGAAAGAAATTTGCATCTGACTTAAATTTAGTAAAGGATGAGCTTCAAAATTTAATCACCACAAAGATAAATAATATTGAAACCAACGAAATAAATAAAAAATTAGAAAAAGAAAAAATAGATATAACCCTACCCGAGAGACCTTTCGTTCAAGGAAAAATTCATCCTGTATCTCAAGTTATAGATGAAATTTCTTCAATTTTTTCAGAAGTTGGATTTAGTGTAGAAGAAGGTCCCGATATTGAGAGCGAATATAATAATTTTACAGCATTAAATACACCCGACAATCATCCAGCAAGAGATATGCATGATACATTTTATCTTGATGAAAAAAAAGAGTTACTATTAAGAACACACACTTCTCCGGTTCAGATTAGAACTATGCTTAATGAAAAGCCACCTTTTAAAATAATTGCACCAGGTAGGACATATCGATCAGATAGTGATCAAACTCATACTCCCATGTTCCACCAAGTTGAAGGGCTGCACATTGATAAAGATATAAATATGGGGCACCTAAAAGGTTGTTTAAATTATTTTATTAAAGAGTTTTTTGAGGTTGATAGAATTAAAATGAGATTTAGACCAAGTCATTTTCCATTTACTGAACCATCAGCTGAGGTTGATATTGGCTATGAAATTAAAGATGGAAAAATAATAATTGGTGAAGGAGATAAGTGGCTTGAAGTTTTAGGCTGTGGGATGGTTCATCCAAATGTTTTAAAAAATGTAAAAATCAACCCAGATGAATTCCAAGGATATGCATTTGGAATAGGAATAGATAGATTGGCAATGCTTAAATATGGTATAAATGATTTAAGAGCATTTTTTGATTGTGATTATAGATGGTTAAATCACTTTGGTTTTGATCCAATAGATGTACCCACAAACTATAGAGGTCTAAGTAGATGAAAATCACAACGAATTGGCTAAAAGAACATTTAGATACTAAGCTTAATGAAAATCAAATTATTGATAAACTTACAGAGGTTGGACTAGAAGTAGAAGGTGTTGATAGTCAATCAGGAGAGCTAGATAGCTTTATAATTGCTAAAATTTTAAAAGCAGAAAAGCACCCTGGTGCAGATAGGCTTAGAGTTTGTGATGTAGATATTGGAACAGGTGATCCTATTAAAGTTGTATGTGGTGCGCCTAACGCAAAAGAAGGGTTGTTGACAATTTATGCGCCTCCTGGCACCGTAGTACCAAAAAACCAAATGAAACTAGTAGTAAGTAAAATAAGAGGCGTCACATCATATGGAATGCTTTGTTCTGAATCTGAACTCAACTTATCAAATGAAAGTAATGGTATTACAGAACTTTCCTCAAAAAAATATGATAAAAAAATAGGTGAAAATTATTTTCCAAAAAAAAATTTAAATGTAATTGATATTTCCATTACACCAAATAGAGCAGATTGTTTGGGTGTAAGAGGGATAGCAAGAGATCTGGCAGCAGCAGGCGCAGGAACATTAAAAAATCAAAAAGAAAAAAAATTAGATAAAAAAAATAAACAAACTGTTAGTGTAAAAATTAAAAATGAAAAAAATCAGGCATGTACATCATTTGGCAGTTGTTTAATTACAGGTGTAAAAAATATAGAAAGTCCAGAATGGTTAAAAGAAAAAATAATTTCTTTAGGTCAAAAGCCTATTTCAGCAATAGTTGATATTACAAATTATATAATGTTTGATTTAAATAGGCCACTTCATGCATACGATGTTGATAAAATAGATAAAGGAATAATTATTAGAAATTCTAAAAAAGGTGAAACATTTGAGGCATTAGACAATAAAGAATATAAACTAGATGATGAGATGTGTGTCATATCAGATGCATCAGGCGTGTTGGGTCTTGGTGGTATAATAGGAGGTACAAGAACTGGAACTATGCTGGATACAGAAAATGTATTAATTGAATCTGCTTATTTTAGTCCACGCTCAATCAGAAAATCTTCTAAAAAGCTGAATATAGATACAGATGCAAAATTTAGATTTGAAAGAGGCATTGACCCATTATCAATTGAGCAGGGACTTGAAAGAGCTGCAAACTTAATACAAGAAATATGTGGTGGTGTAGTTAGTGAATTTGATACTCAAAAAATTGAAGAGGTTAAAAAAAGATCATTAAAATTTAACCCCTCTTTATTTGAAAAAATTACGGGATTTAATATTGACAAAAAAGAGATGATCACAATCCTAAATAATCTGGGATTTGAAACAAAAAAAGATAAAGAGCTACTAGATGTTATCATACCATCTTGGAGACCTGATATCTTTCAAGAGGTTGACCTAGTGGAAGAGCTTGTAAGAATTAAAGGTTATGATCAAATTAAAATGATTGAACCAGAGAAAGTTAGAAAAAAACTAACCTTAAATTTAAAACAAAAGTTATTTCATTTTTTACAAAGATCTATTGCTTCCAAGGGCTATCTTGAGGCCATTACATGGTCTTTCACTGATAGTAATGTTAACCAATTATTTATTGAAGATAAAAAAGAAATTAAAATAATTAATCCTATAAGTTCAGATTTGAATATATTGAGAAGTTCAATTTTTTCTAATTTAATTATTTATTTGAATAAGAATTTAGAAAGGGGATTTAAAGATTTATCAGTATTTGAAATAGGTCCAACTTTTTCAGGATCACAACCAGGAGAGCAAGAGACTGTAGTTTGTGGATTAAAGTCAGGAAAATTGGCTAGACAGAGTTGGTTGGAAAAAGAAAGACCAGTTGATATATTTGACGTTAAAAGTGATGTTATCAAAAGTTTAGTTGAAGCAGGGTACAATAAAGACAAACTCTATATTGATGATGAAACGCCAGGTTATTATCATCCAGGAAAATCAGGAAGAATATTTTTAAACAAAGGAAAAGAAAAAGTTGTAGCTTTTTTTGGTGATATTCATCCAGGCATACTAAAAAAATTAGACATTAAAATTGAAGCATTAGTAGGATTTGAAATATTTTTAGATAACTTAAAACAACCAAAAAAATCATTAAAAGATCAAAAAACTCAATACAAATATTCAGATTTTCAAAAATCAGAAAGAGATTTTGCTTTTGTTTTAGATAAGAATTTTAAAGTTCAAGAATTAATCGAGACTATTTATAATGTAGAAAAAGAATTAATAAGATCTGTCAAAGTATTTGATGTCTATGAGGGAACAAATATTCCTGATAGTAAAAAATCAATTGCATTAAATGTAACCATTCAATCTTTAGAGAAAACATTAACAGAAGATGATTTAAATAAAATTAATCAACTTATTATTTCAACTGTCGAATCAAAAATTGGTGCAAAGATCAGATCATAATCATGGCAAAAATTGATCACATTAGAAACTTTGCAATTATTGCTCATATAGACCATGGTAAATCTACTATTGCAGATAGAATAATTCACAAATGTGGTGGCCTTACAGAAAGAGAGATGAAGGCACAAGTCTTAGACTCAATGGATATTGAGCGAGAAAGAGGGATAACTATCAAAGCTCAAACTGTCAAACTTAATTATAAAGCGAAAGATGGAAAAGAATATATTTTAAATATTATTGATACACCAGGACATGTAGATTTTAGCTATGAAGTTAGTAGATCTTTATATGCCTGTGAAGGATCTATTTTAATTGTTGATAGTACCCAGGGTGTAGAGGCTCAAACATTGGCAAATGTTTATCAAGCTTTAGACACTAAACATGAAATAGTTCCTATCTTAAATAAAGTTGATTTACCAGCTTCAGATTTAGAAAAAACAAAGCAACAGATAGAAGATGTTATCGGTATTGATACTGAAAATGCCATACCTTGCTCTGGTAAAACAGGCGAAGGTATAGAGAATATATTGGAGCAGATCATTGTATCATTACCAGCTCCAGAAGGTGAAAAAGATTCAGATTTAAAATGTTTATTAGTTGATAGTTGGTATGACACTTATTTAGGGGTGGTTATCTTAGTTAGGGTTATTGATGGAAAAATTTCTAAAAATATGAAGATAAAAATGATGTCTACAAACCAAGAATACATAATTGAAAAAGTAGGTGTATTTACTCCAAAAGCAACAGATGTTAATGAATTAAATGCTGGAGAAATAGGCTTTATAACAACAGGAATAAAAATTTTATCAGAAACAAAAGTTGGAGATACCATTTGTGATGCAAGCAAACCACTTCAAGAGGCACTTCCAGGGTTTAAACCAAGTAAGCCAGTTGTATTTTGTGGATTATTTCCTGTTGATAGCTCTGAATATCAAAAATTAAAAGATGGTTTAGGTAAACTTCAATTAAATGATGCTAGCTTTTCATATGAAGCAGAGTCTTCTTCTGCTCTGGGATTAGGATTTAGATGTGGTTTTTTAGGACTTTTACATCTCGAAATCATTACAGAAAGATTAGAGAGAGAATTTGATATTAATTTATTAACCACAACACCTGGTGTTGTTTATAAAGTCCACATGAATAAGGGTGAATCAATAGAACTACAAAACCCATCAAGTCTTCCAGAGCCGACATTTATTAAGTACATTGAGGAACCATGGATCAAAGCAACCATTATTACACCAGATGAGTATCTGGGAGCCATTATAAAAGTTTGCCAGGATAAAAGAGGAGTTCAAACTAATCTAAGCTACTCAGGGAATAGAGCGGTATTGAACTATGAAATACCTTTAAATGAAGTTGTTTTTGATTTTAACGATAGATTAAAATCGATGACTAGTGGTTATGCTAGCTTTGATTACGAAATTATTGGTCATAGAGAAGGTGATTTGGTTAAACTTGGAATTTTAGTAAACGCAGAACCTGTTGACGCATTATCAATGATGGTTCACAAGGATTTTGCTCAAACAGTTGGAAGAGAGGTTTGTGAAAAATTAAGAGATTTAATTCCTAGACATAACTTTATGATTCCAGTGCAAGCCGCAATTGGTGGAAAAATTATAGCAAGAGAGACTATTAAGGGTTTTAAAAAAGATGTATTAACTAAAATTCATGGTGGAGGAGCCAGAGATAGAAAAAGAAAGCTATTAGATAAACAGAAAAAAGGAAAAGCAAGAGGAAAACAGTTTGGAAAAGTTGAAATACCTCAAGAAGCTTTTATAGGGGTGTTAAAAATAAACAAGGATAGTTAATGAAAATTTATGATTGCTTTTCATATTTGGACGAAGATCTACTACTAGATCTCAGATTAAATATTTTAGATGAGTTTGTAGATTATTTTGTCATTGTTGAAGGAAATAAAACATGGCAGAATAATTCAAAAAGGCTGCAATTTAATATTGATAAATTTACAAAATTTAAAAAAAAAATTATTTATATACCTGTTGAGGATATGCCTGAAGGAGATGATCCCTACAAAAGAGAAAATTACCAAAGAAATTGTATAGAAAGAGGTATTACAAATGCTTCAGAAGATGATTATGTAATTGTTTCAGATTTAGATGAAATTCCAAATCCAGAAATGTTAGAAAACTTTAATAAAAAAATGGGTTATGCGGCATTTAAACAGAGTCATTATTATTATAAAGTAAATTTACAAAGTACAATAAACCCTTATTGGTATGGTAGTAGAATATGTATAAAAAAATTTTTAAAATCTCCACAATGGTTAAGAAATCTCAAATTCAAAAAAAGACCATTCTGGAGGATAGATAAATATAAGCTAAATAATATAATTGAAGATGGTGGATGGCACTTCTGTAATCTTAAAAATGCAGAACAGTTACTATATAAATATAAAAATTTATGTGAAACAAATGATCCTTATCATTTTAAAGAAAAAATTGAAAAAAAATATTTACAAATAGATGAAATAAAAAAGAGGATTAATTTAGGTCAAGATATTATCGGTAGAGAGGAAATTTTTAAACCCAAAACTATAGACCTTAGCTTCCCCAAATATTTAATTAAAAATAAAGAAAGATACAAAGATTGGATCGCATTTTAACTTATATCAATTAATTTTTTTTTCTCTCTTGGAAAACAAAACATATTCTCATTAATAGAAAAAAAAATATAATTTTTTTCCTGTATTGTATCAATAAGGGTTTTAAAGATTCCATTATTAATGTGAATATACTCAAAAATAATAATTGGTCTTGATGAAGTTGTGGATAAAAAATCAATTACAATGTGGCCATCGTAACCTTCTGTATCAATAAATAGTAGATCTAAATGAGTAAAATTATGTTTAAGTAATAAATCTTTAATAGAGATAGATTCTATAGATTCTTTTATTATATCATATTTTTTTACCCCATGTTTAATTAAATGATCTTTATCAAAAGATGTTATTCCTGGAATGTGATTGCCATAATTAGAAACTTTATTTGGATTAACTTTATATAAATAATTAATTTCATTATTAACTGTAATCGCAGAATTCTCAAATTTTATAAAATCAAAATTTTTATAATTTTCTTTTAAACTTTCATAATTTTCTTTTATTGGCTCAACAAGCAAACAATCGGTTTTATAATGTTTGATAAAATAATTAATTGTATCAAATCTTAAACCATCATTAGCACCAATTTGAACCAAAGAGTTTATAGTTTTTTTGGAAAAAAGATTTTTTAGAATCGTATTGATATTTAAAATAGATTTTTCAGATAAAATTCTATTTTTTTTAAATAGATCTTTGTCTATAGGTTTAAATCCAAATAAACCAATTATTTTTTTTATAATTTTTTTATACATTATTAATAATCATATATATAACTTGAAATATAAATGAATTTAAAAAAAAATTTTAATTATTCTGTAATATTAACAGCATGTATAAAACCTGTTAATATGCCATTCGTAGAGAGAGTTTCTGAAATTGATAGATTAATAGATTACAAGGAAACATTTACTAAATGGTGTAACAACCAATTAGTTGATAAAATAATATTTGTTGAAAACTCTGGGTATGATTTAAGTTTCTTCAAGAACAAAGCTGCAGAATTTCCACAAAAAAAAATCGAAATTATTTCATCAAATCTTAACAATAGTTTTGAAAAAAAATTAGGAAAGGGTTACGGAGAGTATCTTTGTTTTAAAGAAGTTGTAGAAAATTCAAAAATATTTAAAGATACTGATTTTTTTATAAAAATTACAGGCAGGTATTATATAAAAAATTACATTAAATTTTTTCGAGAGTTCAAGGAAAAAAAGTCAGATATTTATGTTTGTATAAAAAATAATTTAAGTTTTGCTGATAGTCATGTTTTTGGTGGGTCAAGATTATTTTTCTTAAATTATGTCTTCCCATTTGCCTCAAAGATAGATGATAGTAGTGGAGTTTTTATGGAGCATTGTCTTGCAAAAGCAGCACTTCTTGCAGTGAATGATAATTTAATATTTAACCATTTCATAACATATCCAGATATTTGTGGTATTATTGGAACTAATAACAAAAAAATAAAAAATAACTTTATAAAAAAAATAAAACTTTTCTTCTTTGGTAGAATTAAGAATTATTTATTAGGCCACAAAAAATATTAATTATGTTTCAAATAATAAAAAAAATATTATAGAATGAATAATTTTGAAGAAAACGTTAATTCTTTTTCAGAAAATTAAAAACTTATTGTATTTTAATGAGCCTTTTAGATATCTACTGCGTAACTAACAAACAAGTCTCTTTTTTAGAGGAGAAAAATATTAATTATAAAATTGGCTGGGTTGGTAAAGACCAACCCCAATCAAGTTATATTTGTTGTAATAAAAAAGATAACATATTTTTTAAAGAAAAAAATTATTCAGAATTAACTTTTCATTACTGGTATTGGAAAAATTTGTTAGATCTAAATAATAAAAATTGGATTGGTTTTTGTCAAAAAAGAAGATTTTGGATTAAATCAGAATCTGAAAATAAACAGATAGATGAAAAAAATATTCAAGACCATATTTTAACTAATCCAGAAAATAGTTGGAATGACTATGATGCGATAATTTGTAAGCCAATAAAAATTTCAGGTGCAAAAAAAATTAAAATTTTTAAGAGAGGTTTTAGGTCATTAATTAAAGATCCTTCAATTTTATGGAATATAGAAAAAGAAAATATATTATTACACTTTGATATGCATCATGGATATGGAAACCTAGAAAAAGCGATTAAGCTTTTAGATGATTCTGACGTTGATCAATTTAGAAAATTTGTTTATACAGAAAGCTCTTTCAATCCTCACATCATGTTTATTTCTAAGTCAGATGTAGCAAATGAGTGGTTTAAAAAATTATTTCCATGGCTTGAGCGCTGCGAAGCTGTTTTTGGTTTTAAGAGTTTATCTGGATATGATACTTCAAGATTATATGCCTATTTAGCTGAAAGATATCTTTCATTTTGGTTTAAGAAATACACTCATTACCTAGAGAACCCTTGGACTTTTATTGAAAATAAATAATTTCAAATTGGAGAGATGGCTGAGTGGTTTAAGGCGCACGCTTGGAAAGTGTGTGTACTGTCAAAGGTACCGTGGGTTCGAATCCCACTCTCTCCTCCAACCAAATAAGCCCTGCTCTTATAGGTTTGATCATAATTTTTTTGGTTTTAATTAATTATAAATGAACATTTTTTTTTAAAAAATGCTATAAAACAACTTCCCTTAAATTGAAATATGAAAAATAAAAATACATACCAAGCAGACTCAATTAAAGTTCTTAAAGGTCTTGAAGCTGTTAGAAAAAGACCAGGAATGTACATTGGTGATACAGACGATGGTACTGGTTTACATCACATGGTTTATGAAGTTGTAGATAATTCAATAGATGAAGCTTTAGCAGGACACTGTAAAAATATAGAAGTTAAAATAAATTCTGATGGAACTATTACTGTTAGAGATGATGGTAGAGGAATACCTGTCGATATGCACAAGGGTGAAAAAATGTCTGCTGCAGAAGTTATTATGACTTAACTTCATGCTGGAGGTAAATTTGATCATGATTCATATAAAGTGTCTGGTGGGTTGCATGGTGTGGGAGTATCAGTTGTGAATGCATTGTCAGAAAAATTAAAATTAGAAATTGATAGAGATGGAAACAGATACTTTATGGAGTTTAAAGATGGGGCTGCAAAAGCTCCGCTCAAAACTGTGGGAAAATCAAAAGAGACTGGTACACAAATAACATTTTTACCATCAAAAGAAATATTTTCTTCAATAAAATTTACTCCAAGTATAATTATTAAAAGAATGCGTGAACTAGCATTCTTGAACAAAGGAATAAAAATAACAGTTAATGATTTAAATCAAAAAAAAGAAAAAATAATAGTATTTAAATTTGATGGAGGGGTTTTAGAGTTCGTTGATTTTTTAGATGAAAAAGAGAAAAACTTATAAATAAAGCTGGAAATGATTTATTTAAAAAACCAATTTATATTGAAGGTAAAAAAGATAATATTGAAATTGAATGTTCTTTAAAGTGGAACGCAAGCTATGCTGAAGATATTTATCCTTATACAAATAATATTTATCAAAAAGATGGTGGTACCCACTTATTGGGATTTAGAAGTGCATTAACGAGAGTAATTAATAAATATGCAACAGAACATAATTTACTAAAAAAAAATAAATTAACAATATCAGGTGACGACATTAAAGAGGGTCTAACATGCGTTATTTCAGCAAAAATACCTGATCCAAAATTTTCCTCACAAACAAAAGATAAACTTGTCTCATCTGAGGTGAGAATGATTGTAGAAAGTATTGTTAGTGAAAAATTATCAATATGGTTTGATCAAAACCCAACCACGTCTAAAATTATCTTAGCAAAAGTAATGCAGGCGGCACTTGCAAGAGATGTAGCTAGGAAAGCTAGGGAAAATGTAAGAAGAAAAGGTGCTCTAGAATTAAGTGGCTTACCTGGAAAATTAGCTGATTGCCAAATAGGAAAACAAGAAGGAACTGAATTGTTTATAGTTGAGGGAGATTCTGCAGGTGGTTCAGCAAAACAAGGTAGAAACAGATCAAATCAAGCAGTATTACCATTAAGAGGAAAAATTCTTAATACCTATGTTGAAGAAGTTGCTCTTAAAAAGAATAGTAATAGAGATGGTAGTGAGCATAGAACAAAATCGTTAGCTAAAATGATGTCATCAAATGAAGTGGTCACTTTAATTAATGCACTTGGTCTTGATCCAAAAGTTGAAAATATAGATTTAAAAGACCTAAGGTATGGAAAAATTATTATTATGACCGATGCAGATGTTGATGGATCACATATTAGGGCATTATTATTAACATTTTTTAATAATAAACCATTTAATAAATTAATTGAAAATGGACATGTCTACCTTGCTCAACCGCCATTATTTAAAATTAATAAAGGTACAAAAGGAATTTATATAAAAGATGAAGGTGAATTAGAAAATTATATTTTAAAAAATAGCAAGGAATTACAAAAAGTTAAGAAAGGTACTAAAGAATTTACTAAAGCTTATGAAGAAGAAAAATCTAAAATGAGTATTCAAAGATTCAAGGGGTTAGGAGAAATGAACCCAGAAGAGTTATGGAGTACCACTTTAGATCCGGAGACAAGAAACTTATTACAAGTTCAATATTCAAAAGATTTAAAAAAAGACCTGCGTCTTATTCACACTTTGATGGGTAATGATGTTGCATTAAGAAAAGATTTTATTGTCTCCAACGCAATTAATGTTCAAAATCTAGATATCTAATAATGAAGTTTTTTGAAACTTCAAAATATTTTTCATTAAAAAAATCTACATATATCAATCTAAGATGGATAGCTATTGCTGGTCAGTTAGTTACTGTAAATCTGATTTATTTTATTTTTGATTTTAAATTTGATTTAATTTTAGAAAATCTAATAATTTTCATTGGAATACTGAGTAATTTCTATTTAATTTATTTTATCAAAAACACACAACTATTAGATAAAACAGGATTTATTTTTTTATTAATTGATATTTTACAGCTAAGTTGCTTAATTTATTTAACAGGAGGAATTGCAAACCCATTCGTAATTTTTTTGATAATCCCAAGTATTTTTTCATCGTTGTACCTGGGTCTTAGAAGTAATATTTTATTAGTTAGCATAACTATTTTAATAATTATTTTTCTTACTTTTTTTTATCAACCACTACCTGATCCAGTAAATAAGCATTTTCATGTTGATAGCTATTATTATTATTCAATTCCTATTTCATTAATTATTGCATTAATTTTTTTAAACTATTTTGCTTTAAGTTTTGGCAAGGAATCTAGAATTCGAAAAGAAGCTTTAAATAAAATGGAAGAAATTATGTCAAAAGAACACGAGCTTCTGTCTCTTGGTGGCCAAGCAGCGGCAGCAGCTCACTCGTTAGGTACTCCATTTTCTACAATAAAGATTATATCCTCAGACCTATTAAAACAATTTAAAGATAACAGTGAAGTTAAAAAAGATATTGAGCTTTTGGTAAGTCAAATTCAAAGATGTAGTGAAATATTAAAAAAATTAACATTAAACCCCGTTGTAGAAGATAATTTTATTGATAAAGATCTAACTATAGTTGATTATGTGACAGAAATTATAAAGTCTTTTAAGGAAACAAGTGAAAAAACCTTTACTATAAACTTTGATCAATATTCTAATTCATTAAATATTAATAAATCTATCGAAATTGTTTATGGATTAAGAAACTTTATTGGAAATGCTAATAAATTTTCAAAAAGTAAAGTTTTTATAAATATAAAAAGTGATAGCGATATTACAGAAATTATAATTGAGGATGACGGTGAAGGATATCCCAAAGATGTATTAAGAAACATTGGTGAACCATATATTAAATCATATAAAGCATCTATAAAATCAAAATCTGGATTAGGTCTTGGAATTTTTATAGGCAAAACTTTGCTTGAAAAAAATTATGCAACCATTTTATGTAAAAACTCCCTAGTAAGAAGTGGTGCTGAAGTTAGCATTAAATGGAAAAATGAAGATCTTCTAAACCTTTAGTGTAATTTACTTTTATTTTCAAATAATCCACTTAATTGGGAAATCATTACATCTCCAAGCTCATGAACATCTGTTATTTTAATAGCCTTATTGTAGTACCTAGAAACATCATGACCAATACCAATAGCTAAAATTTCGACATCATTTTTGGTTTCTATAAATTTAACTATTTTTTTCAAATGTTTCTCTAGAAAATCACCTGAATTAACAGACAAAGTAGAGTCATCAACTGGTGCGCCATCTGAAATTACCATTAAGATTTTTCTTTCTTCTTTTCTTTTTTTGATTCTATTGTAAGCCCAAGATATAGCTTCACCATCAATATTTTCTTTTAAAAGCCCTTCTTTAAGCATTAAACCTATATTATTTTTAGCCTGTCTCCACTGTGTGTCTGCACCTTTATAAATTATATGCCTTAAATCATTTAATCTTCCAGGATTTTTAGGCTTATCATTTTTAGCCCAAGCTTCTCTGCTCTTACCACCTTTCCAATTTTTTGTAGTAAAACCTAAAACCTCTACTTTTACTGAGCATCTTTCTAAGGTTCTAGATAGTATATCTGCACAAAGTGCAGCAATTGTGATTGGACGTCCACGCATTGATCCTGAATTATCAATTAATAAAGTTACTATTGTGTCTTTAAAATCAAGATCTTTTTCTTTCATAAAAGATAGAGAATTATAAGGATCCATAATTATTCTAGTTAATTTTGAGCTATCCAACAAACCTTCTTCTAAATCAAATTCCCACGCTCTATTTTGTTTTGCAAGTAGTTGTCTTTGTAGTTTATTAGCAAGCTTGGTAATAAGATCTTGAAATCCTACAAGTTGCTGGTCCAAATTTTTTCTTAACTTTTGAGTTTCTTTTTTATCTTCTAATATTTCAGCTTTTGCAATTTCATCAAACTCTGTGGTGAATATCTTGTAATCTTGATCAATATTATTTATATTTGTTTTTTGTAAAACATTTTCTGTACTCTCCTTTAAAGAATCTGAATTCTCTAATTGTTCATCCATTTGCTGATCGCTAAGATCAAAGCCAGCATCTAAACTAGTCTGACTATCACCCTGTTTTTTTTCTTCCTCTTTATCATCAGACTGACTATCATTATTGTTATCAGATTTATTGTCTTGCTCATTTTCTTGTTCATTATTTTCTTCATCATTCTCTTCATTATTTGAAGCAAAGACATCCATGTTCTCTAAAATCTCTGAAAATTTTAAACTATAATTATTTTGATTTTCTAAATTTTTACTTAAAAAATCAAAATGTTTGTCAATTGTTTCATCAAAATCTTTTTTCCAAAAACTTAACATCTTTGCCGACACACTATTAAGCTCTAATTTAAAGAATTTATTTAACATATATAGTTCAAAAGCTTTAATCACAGGAACATCTTCTTTATTTTTTAATTGTTCTTTATGATTAGAGAATATTTTTTGGATATAGTTTTCACTTAAATTTTTTCCAACTCCTTTGAGCATTTTGCCACCCAGAAGTTCATATCTAATTTTTTCAGCAATATTATATAAGGATTTACAGGAAGGATTATTAGGTGCGTTTTTGTTAAATATTTCTTTATTTGAAAATTTTTTCTTTAGGGCACCAGAGTCAGTTTCTGCCCTTAATCTAATAAAATCACTTTTATTTGATAAATTAGTTACATCAAAAAAACTGGTTTTCTTATTATTTAAATCCTTATCTAATTTTTTAATATCTAATTTATAATCTTCAGAAATTACTTTAGCAGTAGAAAGTAAAGCTTGTTTAAATTGCTCTTTAAAGTTATCTTCTTTTGAACTCATTTAGATTTGAATATTAACCATCGACTCTGGCAACTCTTCCCCAAAACATCTCTGATAATATTCAGCTATTATATTTTTCTCTATATCGTCACACTTATTTAAAAAAGTTACTCTAAAAGCATAACCTGTGTCTTTGAAAATTTCAGCATTTTCAGCCCAGTGAAGTACGGTCCTTGGACTCATTACCGTTGATATATCTCCTGCTATAAAACCTTTTCTAGTCAAAGATGCAACTTTAATCATGTTAGATAATTTTTCTTTACCTTTTGGATTATTTAAACTTTTATTCTTAGCAAGAACGATCTCCATTTCTCTATCAAGACTAAGATAATTTAGAGATGTTACAATATTCCATCTATCCATTTGTCCTTGATTTATTTGTTGAGTACCATGGTACAACCCAGTTGTATCACCTAAACCAACCGTATTTGAAGTTGCAAATAATCTGAAAAATTTATTTTGTTTTATAACTTTATTTTTATCTAAAAGAGTGAAATTTCCTTCAGCTTCCAAAACCCTTTGAATAACAAACATTACATCCGGTCTACCCGCATCATATTCGTCAAATACAAGAGCAACAGGGTTTTGAATAGACCAAGGTAAAATACCTTCTTTAAACTCTGTAATTTGTTTTCCATCTTTTACAACAATTGCATCTTTTCCAATAAGATCAATCCTACTTACATGACTGTCTAAGTTCACTCTAATACAGGGCCAGTTTAATCTAGCTGCAATTTGTTCAATATGGGTAGACTTTCCTGTACCGTGATAACCCTGAACCAAGACACGCTTATTAAAAGCGAAGCCCGATATGATAGCAAGAGTAGTATCTCTATCAAATTTATAATTTTTATCTATTTCAGGAACGTATTCACTTCTTTTAGAGAAAGCATCAACTTCCATATCCGAGTCAATTCCAAAACTTTGCTTTAAAGACATTTTAATGTCAGGTTGTATATTTAAATTAGGCGTCAATTTTTTCCTTATAAGTTTTTTTTAGCTGAGTGTAAGCTAAAGTAATCAATTTAAGTTTTTCTTCATATTCTTTATTTCCCAAATTAATATCAGGGTGAAATTTTTTGACAAGAGTTTTGAACTTATCCTGTATTTGTTCCCATTTTAAACCAACTGAAACACCCAGAATACTAAAAGCTTTAATATCATTAGCATCAAATTTGAATTGATTCATATGATTATATTCGCCTCTAAGTTTAGTCTTATCAAACTCATCTTTTAGAGTATTGTTCCATAGAACTTTAAAAAAATTATCTGAGGAACTAAAGCTTTGAGTGGGTTTGTGCCAAGTCATATCTGACTTTAAAAAATCAAATACTTGCTCATCATCCATTCCTTTAAAATAATTCCAATTTTTGTTGAATTCTTTAACGTGGGCTAAGCAAAGCAATCGATAGCTTTTGCTGTTATCTTTTTCAATTGGTGCTTTATATTCACCAATTTCAGAGCAATTATTCCAATCACAAATATTTTTCATGTTATATAATAATAAAAATAATACTTATGAATATAAATGAATTAATTGCAATTGTTAAAAATAAACTTGAGAAGGAAATTGTTATTCAAGATCTTAAAATTGAGGATAAAAGTTTTTTACATAAAAACCACAAGGAAAACCAAGAGGGAAAATTTCATTTAAAATTAACAATTAAATCCCAAAACCTTAAAGAACTAAATAAGATAAAATCAACTAAGAAAATTTATAGTATTTTGAACCTTGAGATTAGAGAACACATACATTCAATTCAAATACTACTTAATTAACTCATTTCTTAGAAAAAGATTAATTTTTTTTTCGTCAAATTGTAATCTATATGTTGGTGACCCTAATTTTTTAAGTAGGACTAAATTTACTTTGTTAGTATTATTTTTTTTATCTTTCTTCATAAAAGACAAAATTTTATTTAAGTTTTTTATGGAAAAGAATTTGTTAATATTCCTTGGAAGGTTTAGATCGTCTAAATGATCCTCAATTAATTGAAATTCTTTTGCACTTAAAGTATTATTTAATAAACTAAATTTTGCAGCAGTTCTAATGCCAAGCATGACTGCCTCACCATGATTTAATGTTTTTGAATATTTGAGTGTTGCTTCATAAGCATGTGCAAATGTATGTCCAAAATTTAATATTTTTCTTATATTCAATTCTTTTTCATCTGACTCAACTATTTTTTTTTTGATCAAACAGCTTTGTAGTATTGCTTTTTGAATAAACGGACTTTTTAAATTTAAAATTTTTTTACCATTTTTTCTTAAGAAATAAAAAAATTTTTTACCATCAATTAATGAGTGTTTTAAAATTTCACCATATCCACACACAACTTCTCTTTTGGGCAGAAAGTTTAAAAAATTAATATCAGATATAACAAGACTGGGCTGATAAAATGAGCCTATTAAATTTTTACCATACTTAGTATTAATTCCCGTTTTTCCACCAATAGAAGAGTCTACTTGAGAGAGAAGGGTTGTTGGAATATTAACAAATTTCAAGCCACGCTTATATATACTGGCAGCATAGCCCGATACATCACCAGTAATACCCCCTCCTATAGAAATTAAACAATCATTTCTATTAAAATTTTTCTTTAGAAGAATTGTTGTAATTTTATCAACACTTTTAGAATTTTTATTTTTTTCATTAGCAGCAAAATAATGTGTTGTAATAGAGCTTTGGGGTAAAGAATTGAGCACGCTTTTTATTAATTTTTTTGGAACATTTTTATCTATTATAAGAAGGCATTGATTAAAATTAATTGAACCTTCTTTTAAAAATTTTTTTAATTTACTTAAAATATTATTTCCAATAACAATCGAATATTTTTGACTATTAGTGCTTATTCGTAATTTAATTAAGTTCATATATTTTAATAATTTTCTTAACTATTTCATTTTTTGTTAGTTTATTACAGTTTATTTTAAAATTTGCTTTGGAATAAATTTTTTTTCTTTTAGCAATCATTGCTAAAATTTCTTTATCAGTTGATTTGAAGGCTAAGGGTCTTTTTTTATTACCTTTAATTCTTTTTACTAAAACTAAGTCATCCCAGTCAAGCCAAAATGAAAAGTGATTAGCAACAATATCTTTTCTAATATTATCATTAATAAAACTACCACCACCTAACGAAATAACATTTTTTTTATTTTTCAAAGATTTAAGTGTTATTTTTTCTTCTAGGCCTCTAAAATAATCTTCTCCATTAATCTCAAATATTTTCGCAACAGTCATACTTGCGTGTTCTTCAATTAAATTATCTATATCAATGAAAGGAATTTTCAATTTTTTTGAAACCAAATGCCCAATAGAAGATTTACCTGAACCCATCATACCTAAAAAAATGAGGTTTTTTTTTGAATTCATAAGCTTTCTTTATTGAAAAAACACAAATATGTCTTAATTTGAAATTAATAAAAGATTATATGGAATTGTCAAAAAATACAAGCAGAGGGACCACTAAAAGTTCATTAATTAAAATAACATTGGTGTTAATTGTTTTTATTGGTGTCATGGCTCTACTTAGTAAAATTGAATTTCCATCTCCAAATAAAGATATTGAAAAAATAATTCCAAATGAGAAACTTAAAATTGTTAAATAAGAGTTATTTTTTAGTTATATTAATCTCCTTATTTTTTGGTTTCGTAGTCAAATCACAGGAACCAGTGGACATTTGGAATTTAAATGAAAAAAAATCAATAGAAAACAAATCTTCTGTTAAGGCTGATACAGAAAAAGATATTCCAGAAAATAGTATTTATAAAATGCAATCCCAAAAAGAGGGAGAATTAAGTATAGAAGAAACACAAGCTATAATTTCAAAAGAAATAAAGATAGTTGGATTATATGACCCTGCAGAAAATGGTTTAGATATTAATATGTGGTCCAATTCCAATGGAGATCAAATTTTAAATATTTTTAAAAGGATAGATAAATTAAAGCTTTCAAAAGATGCTGCTGAGATTTTAGATATTATATTACTAACTAACGCATATTACCCAGAAATAAACATTTCGAAAAAACAATTTATAGAAATAAAATCAAATTGGCTTATTAAAAATTCGAACTTTGAACTTATCGAAAGTTATTTATTAAATAATCAAATAGCCAATGAAAATAGTAACCTTGTAAAATATTTAGTGGATTATTATCTTTCCCAATCAGATATTAAAAAAGCTTGTGAAATTTTTTCTGAAATTAAAGAACCAATAGAAGACTTATATTTATCAAAATTTAATATCTATTGTTTGATTAATAATAATAAAAGAGAAGAGGCACAATTACTTATGGATTTAAAGAGAGAATTAGGCTTCTCCGATAAATTTTTTGATAAAAAAATTAGTTATTTAATGGGATACAGTAATGAACCAGAAAAAGAAATATCTGAAAAAACAATTTTAGATTTTCATTTATCACACAGAACAAATCCAGATTTTAAATTTGAGCCAAAAAATACAACATCTAAAAAAATTTGGAGATATTTATCTACTTCAAATTTATTAGATAGTATTAATGATATTGAACTTACTGATATAGAAAAAATTGCCAATATAGAGAAAGCAACACATGAAGGAAATTATACTGAAAAAGAATTATTTGAACTGTACAAGAGGTTTCAATTTAATATTAACCAATTGCTAAATATTAAAGACTCCACCAAAGTACTTTCAGCCATTGAAGCAAGAGCACTAATTTACCAAGGAATTTTAATTACAACAAAAATTGAAAATCAACTCAAGCTGATGAATGCTTTAAAAAATTCTTTCAAGAATGAAGGCATTGAAAATGCATTTAATATGGAATTAAGAGCTCTTTTAAAAGTTATGGAAAAAGATAAAATTCCCTCAAATTTCACAACATTTTATCAAAACTACGTTACAGAAGGCAATATTGAGTTAACTAATATTAAAATAGATAATAAAATTTTACACCAGTCAAAATTAATTAATTATTTTAAAACAAAAAATTCCACTAATGATGCCACAAAAGATTTGAATGATCTTTTGAAAAAAATTAAAAAAGACAAAAAATATTTTTTTTCTAAAAAAGATGTAATCTTAGTAGAAGCCTTAAAATCTGATGGTGTTAAGGTTTCGAATAAATATAGTGATCTATATGAAGTTAGTGAATCTGAGATGCCATCTGATATTCAGATATTTATCAATAGTGGAGATACAGCAACAGCAATGCTTAGAATTGTTGAGGTTATTGGACAAGATCAGTTAAAAGATATTGATGATGATACATTGTATTTTATAATTAGTACACTAAACCAACTTGATATTGACCTACTAAGAAATAAGATTCTTCTTAAAGTTCTTCCTTTAAAAGTATAAAATTTATACTAAAATAATCTGTAATTATGTCAGTTAAAAAAATTTTAATAGAACCAAATAAGTTATTGCGACAAGTTTCAAAACAAGTTGAAAGAGTTGATGATGAAGAGAGAAAGCTCATGGATGATATGCTTGACACAATGTATGACGCTCCTGGAATTGGTCTAGCAGCTATACAGATCGGAGTTCCTAAAAGAATTATAGTTATGGATATTAGTAGAGATGAGAATAAAAAAGAACCAATTTATTTTGTTAACCCTGTTGTTAAAAATAAAAATGAAGAGAAAGTAAAATATGAAGAAGGATGTTTATCTGTACCAGATCAATTTGCAGAAATAGAGAGACCTAAAGCGTGTGAAGTTGAGTATTTAGATTATTATGGAAAAAAACAACTATTAAAGGCAGATGGGTTGTTGGCAACCTGTATTCAACACGAGATGGATCACTTAGAAGGGATCTTGTTTATTGATTACTTATCAAAATTAAAAAAAACAATGATTATAAAAAAACTTTCTAAAATTCAAGTTAATAGAAAAATTTTTTAAAAGATGTTAAAAAAAATTATTTTTATGGGAACACCTTTTTTTGCAGTACCAATATTAAAATCATTATATCAAAATGGATATTCGGTATCAGTGGTGTATACACAACCACCTCAAAAATCACAAAGAGGACAAAAAATTAATAAATCACCCATTCAAGGAATTTCTGAGACTTTAAACCTTGAATATAGAACGCCAAGTTCATTAAAAAATAACAAAGAAGAATATAATTATTTTAAGAAATTAAATGCAGATATAGCAATTGTGGTTGCGTATGGGCAAATTATTCCAAAAGAATATTTAAGTTTAGTTAAAAAAGGTTTTATTAATATACACGCATCACTACTTCCAAAATGGAGGGGAGCAGCACCTATTCAGAGATCAATTATGAATTTAGAAAAAGAAACAGGCGTTAGTATTATGAGAATAGGAGAAAAGTTAGACACAGGACCGGTCTGTAATTCATATAAAATAAATATTATGGCTGATGATAATTCAGAAACGATAGCTGAAAAACTTTCCACATTAGCTGCAGAAAAGATATTAGACAATATTGATGAAATCTTAGAGGATAAGATAGAATTTAAGGAACAAAAGCACAATGAAGCAAGCTATGCAGCTAAAATTGAAAAAACAGAAGGCCAAATAGAATGGGGTGAAACTGCTGAAAATATTATTGGTAAAATTAATGGATTATATCCAAGCCCTGGTGCTTTTTTCATTTATAATGGAGAAAGGTACAAAATCTTAAAGGCAAGTTTAGCTTTTGGTAGTGGAGAAATTGGAGAGGTATTAGACAATTATTTAGAAATTAGTTGTGGTAATAAAAAATCAATTAAGGTTTTAGAAATTCAAAGACAAGGAAAAAGACCTCAAAACATTGATGAATTTATGCTTGGATCGCAAATTAAAAAAGGTTCAAAATTAAGTAATGCATAAATATCAAATTTTAATTGAATATATTGGAACCGACTTTGTTGGATGGCAAATTCAATCTAAAGGAAAATCAATTCAAAAATTAATACAAACAAAATTATCTAAACTCTTAAAAGAAAAAATATTATTAATTGGATCTGGAAGAACAGACACGGGAGTTCATGCCATTGAACAATCAGCACACTTTGAGTGCAAAAAAGAAATTCAAAATATAGATAAATTTTTAAAATCAGTAAATTACTTTGTAAACGATAAGAATGTATCAATTATAAAAATTAAAAAGAAAAACATAAATTTTCATGCAAGATTTTCTGCAAAACAAAGGGTTTACAAGTATGTAATTTTTAATCGATTGAGTAGACCCTCCATAGAAAGAGGAAAAGGATGGCACATAATTAAAGAACTAGATGTTATGCTAATGAAAGAAGGTGCAAAAAAGCTTTTAGGAACTAAGGATTTTTCTACATTTAGATCATCAAGTTGTAATGCTAAAAATTCAATTCGAACTATGAAATCAATTAAGATAAAATCAATTAAAGGAAGAATTGAAATACAATTTCAATCACAGTCATTTTTGCAACAACAAGTTAGATCAATGGTTGGTTGTTTAAAATATCTAGCTGAAAAAAAATGGGATTTAAAAAAATTTAATTTTGTTTTTAAGTCAAAAAAAAGAATACTTTGTGCACCACCTGCACCAGCTGAAGGATTATTTTTAGAGAAAGTTATTTATTAAGTTTTTGTTGTCCAATACTGTATCTTTTATTAATCCTCCATCTTGACTCGGAACGAACAATGTAACCACAACAGTTTTTAGAACGACATTTACATGGGAATTGCTTATAGTCTTCATCATAACCAAATCCATAATCAGCAGTTATTTCTTCACCTTTTTTAATATCTTTTATAGCAATCACCCATAACTTTAAGCCAGTTCCGTTGTAATCACAGTTATTAGAACAAGAGTGATTTATTAAACGTGCAGGGTTCCATGAAACATCTCCATCCATGTCATATTTCTTATTTAAATTAAATAAATAGATAGGTTTTGCATTATCAAATTTTTTAGTTTCTTCGGTTTGTTTTTTTGTAATAATTTTACCAACATAGTCAATAATTCTAGTACCTTCCTTAATATCTGTTGTAGCATAAAGACCTCGACCTTTTTTATCGATGTTAGATTTTTGAATTTTATAATGTTTCATTGTGAGTTCTTTAATGTCTATTGAGAAATTATCAATCAAATTCTATTAAAGCTTTAACGTGCATTTCACTACTTTCTTGTAGTGCTAAAAGATCATAACCACCCTCTAGGATAGAGACCACTTTTCCATCACAGTATTGTTTTGATAGCTCCAGGATTCTTTTAGTAATGTTATAAAAGTCTTTCGACTCTAATTGAAGTTGTGCCAATGGATCATCTTTATGGGCATCAAAACCTGCAGAAAGTAATATAAATTCAGGTCTAAATTCTTTAATTTTCTTAAGCACAAATTCAAAGGCATTTAAATATTCTTCCGAGGTTGTTCCTGCAGGCAAAGGAATATTTAATATGTTGTTATGTTTTCCTTTTTCATCATTAGTACCTGACCCTGGGTAATAAGGGTATTGATGAGTAGAAATATATAGAACTTTTTCATTATCATAAAAAATATCTTGAGTACCATTTCCATGGTGAACATCAAAATCAATAATTGCTACTTTATTAAGTTTGTATTTATTTATAAGATAATTAGCTCCAACAGCCACATTGTTATAGATACAAAAGCCCATGGCTTTATTTTTTTCTGCATGATGTCCTGGAGGTCTGACTGCACAAAAAGCATTCTTAAAATTTTTATTTTGGACACCATCAATAGCTGTAATGATTGAACCTACAGCATCTGATATTGCATCCTTGCTTCCTGGTGAAACAATTGTATCTCCATCTAAAAAAGATAATCCTTTTTCTGGAAAAGATTTTTCTACAAAATTTATATAATCAGAATTGTGAGTCATTTCTAAAAGTGATCGATCAAATCTAGAAGGTTTTTTCCAAACTAAATTTTTATTATCTAACTTTTTAAAATTATCGATAACTACTGTAACTCTATCAATTTTCTCTGGATGACCGTCGCCCGTATTATGATTTTGATAAGTGTTAGAGGTTATTAAACCAGTTTTCATTTAAGATAGATACTCTTGATAAATAGTTTCTCGTTCTACTTTTAGCATTCCTTTAGTTCTTCCTACAAACTCATCACGCTGTTCTTTATTCTTAAAAACAAAAAAACAAATTGTATCTTTAGAGTGATAAATAGCTTTTAATTCATCATCAATATCATTTAGTTCTTTAGGGACATCTACTTTAATACAAATCATTAGAAGTAATTTTTAAGAATTTCAGAGTATATCTTTGTTAACTTTTTTAAGTCTGAAATAGATACTGCTTCATCTACTTTATGCATTGTTTTACCTACTAGACCAAATTCTAAACATGGGGCAATTTTTCTAATAAATCTTGCGTCTGAAGTTCCACCTGTTGTAGAAAATTGAGGTTTAATTTTTGTAATTTTTTTTATTACATTTTGAATCATATAAGTTGTTTTATTGGGCTTAGTTAAAAAAGCTTCACCTGATACACGATATTCTACTTTAAAATTAGATTTATCTTTTTTTGTAATTTTTTTGAAAATTTTATTTAATCTTTTCTTTAAGCTAGAAGATGTATGTTTTTTATTAAATCTTATGTTAAATGTAGCTTTTGCAAGTCCTGGAATAACATTATCAGCTGTATTATTGATATTAATTTTTGTTACTTCTAAATTTGTAGGCTGAAAGTCTTTTGTTCCTTTATCAAATTTTATTTCTTTTATTTCATTTAGTATTTTGATCATTGAAGTTGATGGGTTTTTAGCACGATGAGGATAAGCAACATGACCTTGAGTTCCAATTATAGTTAATTCAATATTGATACTTCCTCTTCTACCAATTTTAATCATTTCACCAAGTTTATTAGGGTTTGTTGGCTCACCAACTAAGCAAAAATCTATTTTTTCTTTTTTCTTTTTTAAGTAATCAACTACTTTTTTAGTACCATTAATTGCAATGCCTTCTTCATCGCCAGTAATTAATAAACTAATTGAGCCATTAATTTTTTTATTATTTGATACAAAACTATTTACAGCAACAACCCAGCTCGCAATTGCACTTTTCATGTCATTAGCTCCTCTGCCAATAAGATGATTTTTTTTAATAGCTGGACTAAAAGGTTTAATCGTCCAATCTTTTATATTTCCTGGAGGCACTACATCTAAATGACCAGCAAACATAAAGTTTGGTTGAGAATTACCCAATCTTGCATATAGATTTTTAACTGGTTTAGAGTTTTTATCTTTAAACTCTAAAATCTTACATTTAAATCCAATAGTAGTTAATTTTTTAGCTAAGAATTTCATTACACCCACATCAACAGGTGTAATGCTTGGAAATCTTATTAGCTCTTTTGCTAATGTAATTTCATTATAAGTTGGCATTTAGTCTCTCAGTAAATCGTTAATAGAAGTTTTAGATCTAGTTTTTTCATCAACTTGTTTAATTATCACTGCACAATATAAAGCAGGACCCTTACCATCTTTACTCGGTAAACTACCTGGAACTATTACCGAGTAAGGTGGAATTTTTCCATAGATTACTTCTCCACTTTCCCTGTAAACAATTTTTGTAGATTGACCAATAAATACACCCATAGATAAAACTGATCCTTCACCTACGATTACTCCTTCAACTATTTCAGAACGAGCTCCAACAAAACAGTTATCCTCAACAATCGTTGGATTAGCTTGCATTGGCTCTAATACCCCACCAATTCCCGCACCACCAGATATGTGACAGTTCTTTCCTATTTGAGCACAAGACCCGACAGAAGCCCAAGTATCGACCATAGTTCCTTCATCCACATAAGCTCCAATATTTACAAATGAAGGCATCAAGACAACATTTTTCCCAATGAAAGATCCATGTCTAACCGCTCCATTAGGCACCATTCTAAATCCAGCTTTTTTATGCTCTTCTATTCCCCAGCCTGCAGTTTTTCCTTTAACTTTATCCCACCATGTAGCATAGGGACCTACAAGAGTTTGCATTTCGTTAGTTTTAAAACTTAAAAGGATTGCTTTTTTTATCCACTGATGAACTACCCACTCATTATTTTTTTTTTCAGCAACTCTTAAAACACCTTTATCAACAAGTTCAATTGTTTCTTTAATACCAGCTAATATTGATGGGTCAGATTGGCCATTAATTGAATCTTTATTGTCCCAAGCAGTATTGATAATATTTTCAAATTCTTTCATAGTGTTATTTTATAATTTGCAGGTTAGTTTTTTTGTGCTTTTAGTATATTAATTTCTTGAAGAAAAGAAGGCAAGCTATTAATCTTATAATCAATATAAGGTTTATCAGCATCTTTTTTTGCAAATGTCTCATCATTTTCAAGCCAACAAGTTTTCATACCTAGATTTTTAGCTTGCTCTAAATTATGAGCAATATCTTCAATCAATATTGATTTTTTTGGGTCTAAATCAAATTTTTCTATTATTTTTTTATAAGGTTCAATTTTTGGTTTTGGTACAAAATCAGCATCAACAATATCAAATGCTCCATCAAATAGACCGTCTATGCCCAGTTGTTTAGTCACATTTTCAACATGGGCATGAGAGCCGTTTGTGAAAATATATTTTTTTTCCTTAATTTTAATTAATTCTTCTCGTAATACTTTGTCTTTTGGAAGCCAACTAATATCTATATCATGAACAAATTCAAGAAATTCATGTGGATCAATTTTATCATGATTCATTAATCCTGATAATGTTGTCCCATATTCATAGAAATATTCTTTTTGAATTTCTCTTGCTTTAATCAAATCCACATTAAATTTCTTTGATATGAAAGAAGACATTTTTTTATCAACTTCTGAAAAAACTTTTGTTTGACCACTATAAAGAGTATTATCAAGGTCAAATAACCAGTATTTTATATCTATTAAATTTTTCATTCTCTAATTAAAGTTCCTGAACCTTTGTCAGATAATAGTTCAAAAAGAAGTGAGTGATTTTTTCTTCCATCAATAATTACCACTCCCTTAACCCCATTACTTGCAACATCTAGACAATTATTAATTTTAGGTATCATGCCACCAGATATAACTTCTTGATCAATTAATTCTTTAGCTTTTTGAGAATTAATTTCAGGTATTAGTTTTTTTTCATTATCTAATACGCCCTCTACATCACTGATAATCATCAATCTTCTAGCCTTTAGTTCCTTAGCCACTGAACCAGCAACTGTATCTGCATTGATATTCAAAGTTTGATTGTTTTTATCTAACCCTAGTGGCGCAATAACAGGCACTTCATTAACTTTAATAATTTCTTTTAAAACAGCAGTTTTAATGTGAGTGGGAGTACCTACAAAACCTAATTTATCACTTTCAGGTTTTACAGTTATTATATTATATTCTTTTGAAGTGATTCTTCTTGTTTCACAAGACTGATCTTTTAAAGCATTAACAATTTCTTTATTAAACTCAATCAATACGTCCTCAACTATATTAATAGTATTTTTATCTGTAACTCTTAGTCCATTAATAAAATCACTTTTAATATTAAGTTCACCCAACTTATTATTTATTCTTTTACCACCACCATGAATAATTATAGGATTAAAGCCAAGTTTTTTTAAAACAGCAACATCTTCAATAAAAATTTTAAATAATCTTGGGTCAATTAGAACACTACCACCACATTTAATGACAATAAATTCATCATTATATTTTTTTAAATATTTTTTTACCTCTTCAATTGTTGGACCGCCTTTAGGTAAAATATTTATTAACTCTTCTTCTTTTAACGATGACATTTAAGTTGTTTTAATAGTCATTTTTCTTTGAACAATATATTGTTGAATCATTGTGAAGATATTGTTGAAGCTCCAGTAGATAACAAGACCTGCAGGAAATGGTGCAAGAATTACAGTTAGAAACACTGGAAAGAACATAAAAATTTTAGCCTGTATTGGATCTGGTGGGGTTGGATTAAGCTTTTGTTGTATGAACATAGTGATTCCCATAATGATAGGCCATGCACCTATTAATAAGAAAGAAGGTGGATCCCAAGGAATTAAACCAAAAACATTAAATAAAGACGTTGGATCTCTATCACTTAAGTCGTGTATCCATCCATAAAAAGGCATGTGTCTCATTTCAATAGTTACAAATAAAACTTTATATAAAGCAAAGAAAACTGGTATCTGAACTAGGATAGGTAGACAGCCACTCATGGGGTTTACTTTTTCTTTTTTGTAAAGAGCCATCATTGCTTGTTGTAATTTCATTTTATCGTCTTTATGAATTTCTTTTAATCTTGCCATTTCTGGAGCTAATAACTTCATTTTTCCCATAGACTTAAAACTAAAGTTAGCAAGAGGAAAGAAAGCCAATCTAATACAAATTGTAACAGCAATAATTGCTAAACCATAATTACCAAGTAATTTAAAGAAGTAGTCTAATACAAAAAATAAAGGCTTTGTAATGAAGTACATAAAGCCCCAATCAATTGCTAGATCAAATTTATTTATATCTAAATTTTCAGCATAACCATCAATGACATTTACTCTTTTAGCAGCAACTATAATTTGAATTTTTTCTTCAATAGAGCTGTTCGCTTTAACCTCTATGCCTTTGGTTGATATGTAGTTTGCTCTAAATTTATTTTTATAGTCAAAAGTTATTTTAAACTCTTTACCCTTAGGAGGTATAACCGATGTAACCCAAAACTTATCTGAAATAGCAACAAATCCTTCTTGTGCAGTTTGAGTAAATTTCTTTTCTTGGATATCGTCATAATCTTCTTCAATTAATTCATCATCAAGTACAGATAGGAACCCTTCATGTAAAATATAAAAACCAGATATTTCAGGTAATTTATTTCTAATTATTTGTCCATACGAATAAAAATTATAAGATTTATCTGATGAATTAATTATTTTCTCTTTTACAGTAAACAAAAATTGATCATCTAAACTTATATATTTTTCAAATGTGATGCCTTGTGAGTTGCTCCATGTTAGTTTTACAGGATTATTATTAGTTAATTTTTTATTTCCAGAAACTTCCCAAACAGTAGAGGCATTAGGTATGTCAATATTTTTGTTAGTACTTACAAAACCACTTTCAATTAAGTAACCATCTTCAACATTTCTAGGGCTCAATAGAGTTATTTTATCACTTCCATTAAGCTCAACATTGTATTCCTTGAAAGTTAAATCATCTATTGCCGCACCTTTTAAAGAAATAGATCCAACAATACTAGAATTTTCAAATTTAATTCTATCATTTTCTTTTAAAGCATCTGTTCTTGAAAGTTTAGCAAGGTTTTCATTTTTATCTAAGCTAGGAGTATCTGTATTACTTTCAATTTTTTTTTTTTCAGCTAAATTTTGCTTGATAACGGCAGGATCGGGTTGAAAAAAAAGAGAGTATAAAATAATCACTGCTGCCGATAGCGATATAGCTGCTATTACATTTCTAGTATCCATTATTTCTTAGCCTTTGATTCTTTATTTACTGGATCAAATCCTTCTCCACCACCCAATAGTTTAATAGGGTGACATGAAAAAATTCTTTTTGCACTTTTTGATACCCCTTTAATGAGCCCATATGATCTTAAGCATTCAATTGAATATTCTGAACATGTTGGAAGATATCTACACGAAGGAGTTAAGTATGGGCTAATAACCATTTTATAAAATTTAATCAGGCCAATTAAAATGTTTGATATAATGTTCATTACTTAATCTTTTCTATGTCTTGAAATAAAGTATCTTTTATTATCCCATATTCATTGTTTAGCATAGTTATTTTCGCAATCACAAGGTAAGAATAGTTAAAGTTTATTGATATTTTTTTTACGGCTTCGTTCATAATATTTCTTAATCTTCTTTTAACTTTATTCCTTTTTACAGCACTACGGATCAGTTTTTTTTTTGCTACAAAACTGATGTTTAGTTTTTTATTATCATTGCCATCAAGAGGACCAAAAAAAGAGTGATATATTTATTTGAGACTTTTTTTTTCTTAAGTAAATTTTTAAAATCTTCGTTTTTAGAAAGAGCAACAATTTTGCTTTTCATTTAGTCTAGCTTATTTACCTTTTGGCTTTTTTTGAGTAGATGAAACAGTAAGATCTTTACGTCCCTTGTCACGTCTTCTCTTAAGAAGTTTCTTCCCACCTTTGGTTGCCATCTTTGATCTGAAACCATGTTTTTTAAGACGCTTTCCAACTTTAGGTTGATATGTTCTTTTCATAGGATTTATTTAAGTTTTTATAAATTTTGGCTCTTTATAGTAATTATATGTATAAATAGCAAATAGAAGATTTTATAAAAGCAATAAATTATGAAAAAATCAAAAAAACTTAAGACAATTTTAGGTTTATTTTATTTATTAGTTGTCTCTTCATTTTTATACTTTCTTATTTCGAGATTTAGCCTTGCAGACATTAGCAGCATCAAGATTATTCAGTTAAATGCTGGGAAGTTAAATGAATTAAAAAATAATAACTTATTATGGCTATCTATTTTCTTTTTTATATTTACCATATTGTGGGTTTCTTTGCTTGGGTTTGGAAGTCCAATTATTTTAATTAGTGGATTTGTATTTGGTAAGTGGGTTGGTACAATTTTAGCTACACTCAGCTTGTCTGTTGGAGCATTATGCTTATATCTAATAGGTAAATATTTTTTTTATGAATTTTTAAAAAAAAATTTATTAAGTAGGTTTAAAAAATTTGAAAAAATGTTTAGCAAAAACCATCTAACTATAATGATATTTTTTAGGTTTTTTGGATTTGTACCTTTTTTTGTTGCAAATTTATTACCAGTAATTTTTAATATTAATATTAGAAATTACTTTTTAGGAACAATCATAGGAATTTTACCATCAGTATTTATAGTGAGTAGCTTTGGTAGTGGTTTAAACGAGGCACTGTATAAGTTTGAAGAATTTCCTGCAATGTATTCATTACTAACTTTACCTGAAATTTATTTTCCAATTTTAGGTTTTATTATAGTGATGTTAATATCATTTATATTCAAAAATTTTTTTTATAAATAAATGCAAAGCACAGTTGAAAATAAATCTTTTTTTATATTTATATTCATAAATATTTTATTAGTAATTTTTTGGCTGAATATTAAACAAGAAGTTGGAAATGACTCATCTATTTCAGAGTGGTTAATAAATTATCAAGGAGGTTTTACAAGAAGAGGTCTTGGAGGGGAACTTGCAATTGGACTAGCAAATTTTATGGATATTGCATTAAGAAAAGCAATTTTTTTAATACAAACAACAATTCACATATCGTATCTGGCGTTATTATATTTTTATTGCAGGGATTTAAAGATAAATCTTTTACAAAAATTTGCACTTTATGCTCCAATTTTTTTATTATATCCATTAGCTGAAATAGAGGCTCTAGGAAGAAAAGAAATTATTTTATTCTTATTTTTTTTAATGACTATTTTTTTTAGTACAAAAAAATATGATGTGAAATTTGTAAATTATTTAATATTTTTTCTTAGTCCAATAGTTTGTCTTATATGGGAGCAAGTAGTTTTATTCTTTCCTTTTTTTGCTGCTGTTTTAATTATTAAAAATAACTTAAAAACATTCAAAGAGGTGTTTCAAAAGTTGTTAATTATTTTTTTCCCTGGCATCATAACATTTGTTTATATTTTTGTTACGCCTTTAAGTGAAAGTGGTCATGAGATAATGTGTAATTTTTTAAATAATCAATATGATGAAAAATGTTACATGTCAGCCAACATGTTAATTTCTAGTACAATTCATTTTGATACTTTATGGATACATGATAATGCTAATTTTACACACTATTTAAGATATACCTTAATTTTTTTAGTTGGTTTTTTGCCCTTAAATATTTTGATTTCAAAAAACAGCTTTGCAAAGAAAGATAACTTTATTTCAAAAAATTTTAAATTGAGATCAATATTTTTTCTTCTTTATTCACCAGCATTAATGTTATTTATGTATGGGTATGACTGGGGTAGGTGGATAAACATTACTTATACGTTTTCAATTTTATTTTATATCCATCTTCTTAAAAACTCTATTATTCAACAAACACTAGAAATTAAAAATTTAAGTTGGAATAAATTTGTCAAAAGTAAATTTTTAGTTTCATTTGTATTTATTATATTCGCATTTTTTTGGAATCCTAAGACAGTAATAACAGCGGATATTGCAACAAATACAGGCTATAAAATAATTTACAATACCTCAAAAAAAATTTTTAATTTTACTAGTGTTAGGTTATTTCAGAACAACCCCATTATTAAATTTCATAAAAAATATATTGAATAATGATTTATTATTTTTACATAAGGTTAATTTTTTTTATAAATAATTTAATTTCTCAACTTTTCTAAGAAAAACAGATAATAGGAAAATTCATATTTCAAATTTGATTTAGAATTTATAAATCAATTTATTATTTTCAATAATGCGCACTTTAAAATAGTTACAAGATAAAGAAAACCATTTTTAAAAAAACCAAATATATTAGGAACTGATTTACTGTTTGTTTCTGTGTGTCTTTTTTGGGTAAAACCTATTTCTAGATAATTTTTTTTCATAATGATTAAAGTAAAAACAAACTCTATTATAAAATTTGCATAAAATGAATTTTTTGGCAAAATATCTGACAAAAGGTTTTTATTGAAAAACATTATACAACTAGTGTAGTCTTTTATCTTATTTGAAAGCAAGTATTGACAAGACTTATTTAAGACTAAACTTGATATTTTTCTGAAATCACCTCTCAAATCATCCCCATCACCCACATACCTTGAAAAGATTACACAGTCTCTATCTTTATTTTTTTCAAATGTATCGATGAAAAAATCTATTTCAGAATACATATCAAGGTCAAATCTTAAAATATAATCACCAGTGGACATAAATATTCCAAATATATAAGCGCTAGCAAATCCTTTTGTTTTTTTTCTGACAAATAGTTTAATTTTATCATCTTTTAAATTATTAATAATTTTAGTAGTTCCATCTGTTGAATTATCATCAATAATAATTATTTCTTTAACAGATTTTTTTTCAACCAATTTAGTTAGAGCCTTTTCTATATTGTCTACTTCATTATATGTGCACAAGACTATTGATAAATCATTCATTAAGTTGTTTATTATAACCAATGAATATTTACTTAAAAGCCTTATATGATATATTTAGAAATTATCACCTCTATTCAATACCAGTATTATTAAATGAATTTCTTTTTTACATAAAGTATAATAACAAATTTAATAAATTTAAGTATTTGAATAGTGATTTTTTATCAGATTCGATACCCTGCTCATACTTCTTTCTAAAAAAAATTAGAACGTTTGTAGTCAAAAATAATATATCGTTTTTATGTGATTTAGGTTCTGGGTATGGAAAAATTTTATATTTTTTTGGAGTTTTGAACAATTTCAAGATAGATGGTGTTGAGCTAGAAAAAGAAATTTATTTAGAATCAATTATATTAAAAAATGAAAATATAAGAATTTTTAATGAAAATATATTAAAATTTAATTTTAAAAATGAATATGATTTTTTTATAATAAATGATCCATTAAAAAGAATAGAAGATTTTGATGAATTGATTTTTAAGATAAAAAAAGATTATAAAAAAAAATTTTTTGTTTTTATAAATCTTAATCCAGAAAAATTAAATTTAGTTATTAAAAATCTAAAAATAGAAGATTCCATTATTATCAGTAAAAGCCGAAATATTGTATTTTGTTCGATACATTAATTTCTTTTAAACTTGGTGGTGCCCCCATGAAGAATCGAACTTCAAATTTATCCTTACCATGGACATGTTATGCCATTTAACTATAGGGGCTAATTTGTTATTTTATTGAAGTATTTCTATAATAATTCATTTTTTCAAAAAATTGCCTTAATTTTTTATATATAATGATTTATATCTAGCGAAGGAAATTTTATGGGAATTCATTACGATTATAAATCTACTAAAGGTAACAAGCTAATGGAAAAGCAGGCTAAAAGAGAAAAGAAGCTTGCTGAAAAAAGAGCTAAGCGTGAAGCAAAAGAAGGACCAAAAATACAAGAAGAACAGGAAAAAGTTTTAGATGCGTCTAAACCCATCACTTTAGATTTTTTAACCAACCCAGATAAATAATGAGTGATAAAGAAAAAAATGAAAGATTAAGTTTGGCACTTAAAAAAAACCTTAAAAAAAGAAAAATTTCTCAAAAAAAAAACAAAAAGAAAAGTAAATAATGTCAGTGCTTTCGGATAAATCAATAAAAAAACTTGCACTCGAAGAGACTATGATTTCACCTTTTGTAGACAAGCAGGTAAGAGATGGTAAAATTTCTTATGGCCTAAGTTCATTTGGTTATGATGCAAGAGTAGCAGATGAATTTAAAATATTTCACAATGTAAACTCCTCTATTGTTGACCCAAAAAAATTTACTTCAGATAACTTTGTTACAAAAAAAAGTTCTGAATATATTATTATCCCCCCAAACTCCTTTGCCCTAGGAACTACAATTGAAATTTTTAAAATTCCAAGAGATATTATGTGCATTGTTGTTGGAAAAAGCACTTATGCAAGAACTGGAATCATTGTTAACGTAACACCAATTGAATCTGAATTTTTTGGCACTGTTACTCTTGAATTTTCAAATACCACTCCATTACCAGCAAAAATATATGCAAATGAAGGTGTTGCACAATTTTTATTTTTAAAAGGAGATCAAGCTCCAGAAATTTCATATGCTGACCGTAAAGGTAAATATATGGGGCAAACTGGAGTAACTTTACCAAAAGTATAATCATGAAAAAGTTGGAAGTCTTTGGAGCAGCCAAGCTCAAGGGACAAATTAGAATTTCAGGTTCTAAAAATGCAGCTCTGCCAATCTTAGCTGCTACATTATTATCTAATAAAAAAATATTTTTAACAAATCTACCCAAGGTAAAAGACATTGAAACAATGATACTATTGTTGAAGTTTTTAGGTTCATCTATTGAAAATAATAAAAAAACACTAACCATTAACAACAATAAGCAAGTCAAAAATTTTGCAGCATATAGCTTGGTTAAAACTATGAGAGCAGGAATATTAGTTTTAGGACCATTACTTGCAAAGTTTGGTAAAGCAAAAGTATCTTTACCAGGTGGCTGTGCGATTGGTTCAAGACCCGTTGATATTCACTTACAAGCGCTATCAAAACTTGGAGTAAAATATAAAATTATTCAAGGGTATGTTCACGCAAATGCTCCCAAAGGGTTAGTTGGGGCAAATATAAAATTTCCAAAAATTTCAGTTGGTGCCACAGAAAACTTAATTATTGCAGCGTGTTTAGCAAAGGGAAAAACAATATTATCAAATTGTGCCATAGAGCCTGAGATTAAAGACCTAGTTAATTTTTTAATTAAGATGGGCTGTAATATTAAATGGACTGCAAAAAGAATTATTAAGATTGAAGGTGTAAGCAATCTCAACGAAGTAAAATACCAGATAATGCCAGATAGAATAGAGGCGGGCACATATTTAATAGCCGCTGCTTTAAATGAAGGGAATCTAAAGATTATTGGAATGGACCCAAAAATCATCATTACAGAAATCAATGTTTTAAAAAAAGTAGGATCAAAAATTATTTTAAGAAAAAATGAAATCCTTATTCAAGGAAGTAAAAAGATTAAAAGCATAAATATTAAAACATCCCCTTATCCAGGGTTTCCAACAGATTTACAGGCACAAATGATGGTATTATTGTGTAAGGCTAATAAAAAATCTCATATTAAAGAAGAAATATTTGAAAATAGATTTATGCATGTTGCGGAGTTAAATAGAATGGGAGCTAAGATTTCCATAAATGGAAATAAAGCAACCATAGAAGGAAATATTAAATTTGAAGCAGCAGAATTAATGGCCACAGATTTAAGAGCTTCTGTATCTTTAATTCTTGCAGCACTTGCAGCTAAAGGAAAATCGGTAATTAATAGGATATATCATCTTGATAGAGGTTATGAAGATATAGAGAAGAAATTAAAAAAAGTAGGGGCTAAAATTAAGAGAATTAACTAATGAATAAAAAATATTTATCAAAAATTATAGCTACAGACAATGAGGGACTACAAGTGATTTCAGCATGTTGCTCTGGAGCTGAAGTTAAAGTTGATGAAATTAAATATCTTCAGTCAAACAAGGTTTTTTTATTATCATTAAATAGATCTAAAGTAGAAACAGATGAGAAAGATAAAAAAGTTACCAGTATTTGCAAATTCGAATTTGTAGATAAAGTTAAATCTAAAAACATTAAACAAAACGACCCTGAGGAAAAATTAGAGTTAATTGGTATGGATTATTTAAAGAATAATGACAAATATGAGATAAACTTAATGTTTACAAACAACGCATACATTACATTATCAACAGAAATAATTGAAGTAACCTTAGACGACCAAAACAAAGCTGATTAATGATTAAGATATTAGATAGTAAAAATAAGAACTTTGATAAAGTTTTAGACACATTGCTGTCTAAACGAAAAAATAAAGTTCAACTTAATTCAGTTTCAGTTATTAAAATTATTAAAGATGTTAAGAAAAATGGTGATAAAGCCATCTTAAAGTATGAAAAGAGATTTAATAAAAATAGCGTTATTGCCCCAAATATAAAACAAATAAATAAAACTATTCAATCTTTAGATCCAAAGGTTAAAAAAGCAATCGATCTTGCTTATGATAGAATTTATAAATTCCACTCGTTACAAAAATTCAAAAATATTTCTTATACGGATAAACTAAAAAATAAATTAGAGTATAAATACGTACCTATTGAATCAGTTGCAATTTATGTGCCAGGTTCAACAGCCTCATACCCTTCTAGCGTTTTAATGAATGCAATACCTGCAATTGTTGCTGGGGTGAAAAGACTAGTTATGGTTAATCCAGGTCAAAAAGGTAAACAAAATCCAGCTGTATTATACGCTGCAAAGAAATGTAAGATTAAAGAGATTTATTCAATTGGAGGACCATCTGCCATTGCAGCTGTTGCATACGGTACTAAGAAAATTAAAAAAGTTGATAAAATTGTAGGCCCTGGAAATTCATACGTAGCTGCAGCAAAAAAAGAAGTTTTTGGAGACGTTGGAATTGAAGGAATGATTGCAGGTCCTTCTGAAGTGACAATAGTTTGTGATAAGTTTTCAAATCCTGAATGGATAGCAAGTGATCTAATAGGTCAAGCAGAACATGATAATCTTGCTCAATGTATTTTAATTTCAAAAGATAAATCAATTATTAAAAAAGTTAATGATGAAATTATTAATCAATTAAAAGAAATACCTAGAGCCGCAATTGCAAAAAATAGTCTACTTAATAATGGAATTATAATTCATATGCAGTCTGACCAGAAAATTATTAATATAGTAAATAAAATTGCCCCTGAGCACTTAGAGCTTAATACTAAGAATTATAAAAAAGTAGTGGGAAAGATTAAAAATGCAGGATCTATCTGTTTAGGAAAATATGCTGTAATGGCAATGACTGACTATAATGTTGGCTCTAACCATGTATTGCCAACTAATTCTTCAGCAAGATATTCAAGTGGAGTTAGTGTTAATGAATTTTATAAAAGAATTTCATATATAAACCTATCAAAAAAAGGGATTGAAACCCTTGGTCCATCAGTTATAACACTTGCAAACTACGAGGGTTTAGCGGGACACGCTAAGTCGGTAGAAAAAAGAATTAGGAGAAAATAAATTTGTCAAAACAAGAAATGCTGTCGTTCTCAGGAATTGTTGAGGATTTACTACCGAATGCAATGTTCAGAGTTAAATTAGAAAACGGCCATATTGTTACAGCTCATGCTGCAGGCAAATTACGTAAGAACAGAATTCGAGTACTTCAAGGTGATAAGGTTCAAGTCGAAATGACACCTTACGATTTGACCAAAGGTCGTATCACTTTTAGAGGTTAATATGGGGCCCTGTAGCTCAGTTGGTAGAGCATCGGATTGAAAATCCGTGTGTCACTGGTTCGAGTCCAGTTGGGGCCACCACCACCTCTCTTAAAAATTTAATAATAAGTTCAATGTCTTTTTATATTTATGTGTTGAAAATTATTCTTAATTGTCTAAAAGGTTGCTCATGATTATAAATATTACATATAGAGAGACTTCAAGAAGTACTCACAGACTTTGTTTCCATAGCCTTTAGGCTATTTATTTATAATATAATTTTAAATCCACACAAAAATAATATAAAAACAAGGAATGCCTGCGTAGTATAACGGTTAGTACGATAGTTTGTGGAACTATAGGATTTGGTTCGATTCCAAGCGCGGGTACCAAAAAAAATGAATAAAGAAAATAAACTAATTCCTGGGTTACCCTCAGGATTTGAAGACCGGTGGGGCAAGAAATTAACTCTTAAGAAAAAGTTAATTAATATTATTGAAACTAATTTTATAAAATTTGGTTTTGCTGCTCTTGAAACTCCTTCATTTGAAATTTCAGAAAATATAGGATCATTTCTTGCAGATGATGATAGCAATTCTATGTCTGACGTATTTTCATTTAAGGATGGTGAAAAAAATATTACTCTTAGATATGATTTATCAAGTCCATTAGCTAGATTTGTTGCTCAAAACAATCAAGAATTACCCTTACCTTATAAAAGATATCAAATGGGCGATGTCTGGAGAAATGAAAAAGCGGGTAATGCTCGTTATAGAAGTTTTTTACAATGTGACGCTGATATAGTTGGTAACGTTAATCCTGCCCAAGCCAATGCTGAACTTTGTAATTTAATTGCAAGTACACTTCTTGCCTGTGGTTTAAAAAAAGATCAGTTTGTTGTTAACATTAGTAATAGAAAAATTGTTCAAGGCTTAATTGAAGACCTTAAAATATCTGAAGATAAAAAGATAAAGGTTATGAGAGCAATAGATAAATTGGATAAGCCTGGCTTTGGTTTAAGAGGAGTTGAAGATTTATTAAAAAAAGAAAGAGTAGATGTAAGTGGAGCTGTCACAAAAGGTGCTGACTTATCCGATGATCAAGCTTCACAAATAATCAACTTCTTAAAAGTAAAAGATTTAAAAGAATTAAAAGAAAATTTAAAAAACTCATTATCTCAAGAAGGAATTAAAGAACTAGAAGACTTACTGGAAATAGCAAGTTATGGAGATTATTTAGATCAAATAAAGATAAACTTTACAATTGTTAGAGGGCTTGCTTATTATGACGGATTTTGTGTTGAAACAAATTTAAACTTTAAGACAACAAACAATAAAGGTAAAGAAGTTGATATAGGAAGTATTTGTTCAGGTGGACAATATAATAAATTAATTTCGAGATTTAAGGGAGTTGATATTCCTGGAACTGGAATGAGTATTGGTGTTGACCGATTATTATTTGCAATGATGCAACTTGATCAAATTGAAGTTAATGAAAAAAAACCAGCTATTATTTGTGTAATGGATGAAAGATATTTAAAAAATTATTATGAGATTTTAAAAGCTTTAAGAGACAATAATATTAACTCTGAAATATTTTTAGATAGTAAAAAAAATCTAGGCAAACAGTTAACATACGCAAATAAAAAACAATGCCCAGTAGCTGTTATTTGTGGTGAAAATGAATTTAAAGATAACACGATTACTTTAAAAAACCTTTTAGGAGTTAAAGGTGAAAACAATCAAGTAACGTTCCCAAAAGAAAATTTAATTGATGAAATCAAAAAATTTATCTGAAAAAATCCTTAGGTCGGTTAAATCTAAAGGGTTTAAATATATTGATTTACCTTCAGTAATTGAAGCTAATCATATTGTTCAACGATCTGGGGAAAATTTTAGAAAGTTTATTTTTTCGTTTACTGATCAAAATGGTAGTGAGCTTTGTCTAAGACCAGACCTTACAATAGCATCTTGCTTGAGATATTTAGAAAATAATCTTAAAGGAAAAGAAAAAATATTTTATAGTGGTCAGGCTTATAGAAAATCAAATAACAAAAAAGATTCTATTATTAGAGACCAGGTTGGCTTTGAGATCATTGGCTCTAAAGATGAAAAAAAAGATGATAAAGAAATTATAAATACAGCCTTAAAATCTCTATCTAATTTACAATATTCATCAGGAACTTTAAAAATTGGTAACGTTGAGATTTTTAATTTATTAATTTCAAAACTAGATATACCAAAAAGATGGAAGTTAAGACTTTCAAGACATTTTTGGAGAGAAGAATATTTCAATGACTTATTAAAAAGGTTAGAGTCAAACTCTGATGTAGATCCAACAATTGTTGAAGTTGATAAAAAGAGATATCAAAAAATGTTAAAAGATAATCAGCAAACAGTAGTTGCTGGTAGATCAATTGAAGAAATCTTAAAGAGATTTAATAATAAGATTAAAGATCCAAGAAGAGCCAGTAGAGGTAAAAATGTTTCAAAAATTATTAAAGAGTTTTTAAAAATTAATTGTCCAATAGGACAAGCAGCTGAAAAACTTAATATCTTTTTTAAAAAAAATAAAATTAATTTAGTTGTGGATCAAGAATATTTCCCAACCTCATTAAACAAAATTCAAAAATTAAATGTAGAGTTCTTGGCGCCTTTTGGGCGTCAATTAGAATATTATACAGGTATGGTATTTAAAATTGATATTTTATCTAAATCAAAAAATATTAACGTCATTAACGGTGGACGATACGACAAACTAATTTCAGACCTTGGATCTAAAAAACAAGTTCCAGCAGTAGGAGCTGCTTTAAATTTAAACTACTAATGACAAAAAATTTTATTAATATTGGAATTCCAAGCAAAGGCAGATTAAGAGCCGATATCTTAAAAATATTTAAAAAAAATAAATTGAATTTAGTTTCAGAAAGAGGTGAGAGAGATTTATTAGGATCTATTAAAAACTTAAATAATGTTAAAGTGTTATATCTTCATGCAAGGGAGATAGTTGAAAGACTTGGAGATGGCTCTTTAGACCTTGGCTTTTCTGGATATGATTTATTAAAAGAGAGTGAAGTTAATATCCAAAATAAAATTAATGTAGTTAAGAATTATGGATTTGGCAAAGCAACACTGGTTGTTGCTATCCCAGACCCTTGGATTGATGTTCAAACAGTTGCCGATTTAGAAGAGATTGCTTTTGAATTTAAAGATAAAAAGAAAAAAAGATTAAGAGTAGCAACAAAATATCCCAATTTAACAAGAGAGTTTTTGTTTTCAAAAGGAGTTACACAATTTAAGTTAGTTAGCAGTTTAGGTGCAACTGAAGCATATCCTTTTACTGGGTCATCTGAAATTATTACTGATATTACTTCATCTGGTGAAACACTAAGAGCGAATAACCTTCGAATTCTTAAAGATGGTGAAATTTTAAAGTCAGAAGCCTGTATGATGGCTTCAAAATCTTCTCTAAAAAATAGTCTGGTTAAAAAATTAGTTAAGTTACTTTCTAAGTAAAGTATCTTTTACGTAAATCAAAATAATCCTAATAATATCAAGGTTTCTAAGTACTGCATAAGCGGCAACAATAGCTCCAATAATAAGTAGTATTTTTAGTATTAAAATTAATTCCATAGAGACAGTTTTAAATAATTACATATATAAATCAAATTTTTACTATAAAATATCTCCTAGAATCATGGACATAATTTTATTAACGGTATTAGTCTTATTACTAGGAGTTGCTTTAGCAATCCTTTATCTAAACTTAAGATCTAAGCCAAAAGATGAGAGTGAAAATAAAGAAGCTGAAGAGATGGCTAATTTAAAGACAGAAATTACTTCATTAAAAGATACCTTAAATACTACTATTAATACTTCGCTCGGTTCAATGTCGACTTCATTTAACAACCTATCAACTGGGGTGACCAAAGATATGACAGAGGCCTTAACAAAAGTTGATGAAAAAGTAGGAAACTTTAATAGTCAGGTCGAATTATTAAATAAAAGCCAAGAAGGTATAACAAAAATTTTAGCTGGAGTTAAAAAATATGGAACTCTTGCAGAGTTTTCATTAGATGCTCTAATCAAAGACTTATTACCTGCCTCTCAATTCATGACTAACGTTAAGATGAAAGAAGATACAGGTGAAAATGTAGAATTTGCAATCAAACTTCAGGGCGATGTAATGGTGCCTGTAGACTCACATTTTCCAGTAGAAAAATTTAAAGCAATTACTGATGGTTATGATGCTGATGATAAAAAAGCTGTTGCAGATGCAAGGGCAAAATTAGCTGCTGCATTTAAAGCAAAAGCTAAAAGTGTTAATGAAAAATATATTGTTCCACCAAAAACTACAGATTTTGCAATTGTTTATGCCCCAACTGAAAGTTTATATAAAGAATTAACGGAATACCAAGATCCAACTACTAAAGAATTATTAACTCAAGAATTAATGAAAAAATATAAAATTGTAATCTGTGGTCCAAATACTCTTTCTGCTTATTTGCAATCATTACACATGGGCTTTCAATCTCTAAAAGTTCAAAAAGGTGCAACAGAAATTTATGATCACTTAAAAACAATTAGCTCAAGATTTGGAAAACATTTTGATAATATAGTTTCACTTAGAAAAAAATTAGAAGAAGCAATGATTGTTGTTGATAAGTTTGGAACAGATGCAAGATCGATCAGCAGAAGCCTAGAAAATATTAAAGATCCTGAACAAGTTGATAAAGCCCTTCAAACAGAAAATGTAGAAAAATTTGTTGACCATTCAAAACAAGCAAAAAATTAATTTCTTTTTTCCCTCAATACCGCTTATAACAAACTATATGCAGTGGAATAACAAATTTACTTATCCAAAATCTATGAGATCAATGGTGAGTGGCTCAAGAATGTATGCTGTAAATCAACAAAAACTTCCATCAGTAACTTCCATATTACAAGCAACACAAAGTGAAGAAAAAAAAGCATCTCTTGCAAATTGGAAAGCAAGAGTGGGTGCTGCTGAAGCAAATAGAATTAAAAATGATGCCTCAAGCAGGGGAACATCAATGCATGGCTTTCTAGAAAAATATTTATTAGGCCAGTTAAATCTGGAATTGTTAGAAATAGAAAATAAATCTAAAAAAATGGCTGATGAAATTATTGAGCAAGGAATTAAAGGAAAATTGACAGAGATATGGGGAACAGAATCGTGTTTGTACTACCCCTCAAAATATGCTGGCACATGCGATGCGGTAGGCGTCTATGAAGGGCAAGAAACTATTATTGATTTTAAACAATCAAACAAACCTAAAAAAGAAGAGTGGATTGAGGATTATTATCTTCAATTAGGGGCCTATTCATTAGCTCATAATGTTGTTCATAATTCAAAAATAACCCAAGGAATTGTTTTACTTTGTACTGTAGATAATTTATTCCAAGACTTTAGAATTCAAGGTGAAAAACTAGAAGAATATCAAAACAAGTTTTTAGAAAAAGTAGAACAATACTATCATCAAAGGAATATGAACTAATATGAATTTAGCAATATGGGACATTGAATCTAGTAGCGCCAATACTTCATGGGGAAGCATCATTGAAGTGGGTGGTATTTTAGTTGACCCAAATTTTAAAGAATTAGATCGTTTCAATTTTAGATGTAGATTACCAGAAGGAGAGATTCCTCAAGCAATGGCTTTAATAGTTAACAAAACTAGCGTTGATTTATTAACTAAAGGAAATTTAAGTCACTACCAAATGTTATCTCAGTTAGAAGCAACATTTAAAAAATGGAGCCCGGCAATGTTCATGGGTTGGTCAAACATTGGTTTTGATGATGAGATGATAAGGAACGAATTCTTTAGAGGAATTAGATATCCATATATTACAAATGCAACTCCTAATAAAAGACATGATGGTTTAAACATTGCAAGAGGTGCTCATGCAGTCGATGAAAGCGTTGTAAAAACAGAAATAAATGCAAAAGGTAATGCGGTCATGAAACTAGAATCGTTAGCTAGAATGAATGGATTTGAATCTAGTGGGGCTCACTCAGCTTTATTTGATGCAGAATTAACTGTTAAGGTTTTAGGTTTAATTAAAAAAAATCAACCTCAAACTTGGGATACATTTTTAAGAACAGCAAACAAGAGTGATACCGAGACAATATTCAAAACAGAAAAAATATTTACATTGGCTGAATATCATTTTGGTAAAAATTATAGATTTGTAGTTGCACCACTTCACCCAAAACATTGTATTCACCCAATCTATCAGTGGGGCCAAGCTTTTGATCTTAAAATTGATCCAATCCCATTATTTGAAATGTCAATTTCTGAACTTAAAAGTGCTATTAAAAAATTAAAGTTTCTAAGAACTATACGATCTAACAAAGCTCCTATAATTTTAGATGCAAGTTATGGACTACAAGTTGAACCATATAGCAAACTTGATCCTGATTTAATTAAAGAACGTGCAAAGTTAGTGAATAGTAATGAAAAATTTTCTCAAAATGTTTTAACAGCATTAAGAGAAACTGCTGAAGATAAAGCACAATTTGACTCACAAGCCGATCTATTAGCAGAAGAGACAATTTATAAAAAATTTACACCTCAAAAAGACACAGCGTTATTTCCAAAATGGCATGCAGCATCCTGGAAAGATAAATTGATTTTACTGGATAAATTTGAAGATGAAAGAATGGTAAGTTTTGGAAAAAAAATAATTTATCAAGAATCACCAGAGACATTACCTATAGATATGTTTAAGGCTATTAAACTTGGGATAGCTGAAAGAATACTAAGTGATGAGAAAGAGAAATGGTGGACATGTAAGGAGTTTTATTTTGAATGTGACAATTTAAGAGATAGATACACCAATGATAAAGATGAGAAAAAGCTTAAGTTTTTAGACGAAATAAATGAATTTGTTGAAGGAATACAGAAAAAATACGAGCAAGCATAATTCCCCTGTTAATTAACTAAAAAAATCCTTTTTTACATATTGAATAAATGGAATAAGAATTTATAAAAGAACTATGCTTATAGATTTTAAAGACGAACAATTTGAAACTCAAATTAAAAACGAAGACGTATCGATTGTGCAATTTTCTGCAGAATGGTGCCAACCATGCAAGGCTTTAAAGCCAGTTATGGAAAAGCTATCTGATACATATAAAGATAAAGCTAACTTTTATTATGCTGACATAGAAAATGGTGGAATTAACACTGGTTCAGCTGCTGGTGTAAGAGGTGTACCTACAGTTATTGTTTACAAAAAAGGTGTTGAAGTAGACAGAAAAGTTGGTGGTGTTGCCGAGGGCCACATGAAAGAATTTCTAGATAAAAATATTTAGTTTAAACTTAAAACTTCTCCCGCAAGATACAAAGACCCTGTAATTAAAATAATATCGTTTTCTTGAAGATTGATTGATTTAATTGCTTCTTCAACTGAATTTTTGTAATTAATATTTTTGAAATTTTTAATTTTCCCCTTAAGTTCATTTCCCTTAATAGCATTGGGTTGATTAGGAATATCAATTGTTGTCAATGATTTAATATCTTTAAAGTAACTCATATATTTATTGTGGTCTTTGTTAGTCATCATTCCTAAAATAATATGCTTGTTACAATTTAAACTTTGAAGATATTCGTTTAATACTTTTGCACCAAGTGGGTTATGAGACCCATCCACAAATAATAAATTATTACTAGTTAAATCCTTTAATTTTCCAGATTTTAACTCTTGAAGTCGTGCGATACTTTCTATTTTAGTAATACCACCCTTAATATGTTCATCAGTTATTTTATAGTCTGTTAATTGTCTTGCTGTTGCAATTGCAGAAGAGACATTTTCTAGTTGAAATTCCCCAGGTAGATTAGGTTTTGGAAGTTTTAGAGCACCAAATTCATCTTCATAATAAAAAAAATCATTTTCCTTTAATGTAAAATTATAATTTCTATTAAAGATTATTTTTTTAGAAAAATTATTTTTAATTACATCTTCAATACTTTTACTAATTTCATTTGAGCTTTGTTTTGCAACAATAATTTTAGAGTTTAATAAAGTGGATGTTTTCTCAAATATAATTTTTTCAACTGTTTGTTCTTCTTTTGGGAGCCAATCTAAATGATCAAGACCAATGGCTGTCACAATACTAGCTAAATTTTTTTTTAAAATATTAGTTGCATCAAATCTATGAAATAGACCTGACTCGATTAAGTTAATGTTTTCAGGGTATTTTTTAGCATAGTGAAGGTAAGCAACAGTTAAAATTTCAAAGAAAGTAATTTTTGTTCCATTATTTACTTCTTCAATTTCAGAAAAAAGATTAACTAATTCATCATCTATTAAGAGTTTATTGTTAAAGATAAATCGTTCATTAATTCTTTGGATATGTGGGCTTGTATAGATATTGCATTTGTAATTTGCTTCTTTTAAAATTGCATAAAGAGCTTGGATAGTTGAAAATTTACCGTTTGTTCCAACAACAGATATACAATTAATTTGGTCTTGAGGATTTCCTAGTTTTTCTAAAAGATTTTTAGTTCGATCTAGGCTTAGATCTATTTCTTTAGGATGCAGCTTTTGTAAGCGTTCTACTATCTTCTGAAGTTTCATTTTCTAATGAATTTATAGCAGAATTTTTATTTAACAATATTGATAATAATGAACCTAATTTTTCTCTAAGGTCTTTTCTTTCAACAATTAAATCCACGAATCCTGTTTTTTCAACATATTCACTTCTTTGAAACCCATCAGGTAATTCTTCTCTAACAGTTCCTTGAATAACTCTTGCACCCGCAAAAGCTATAAGAGCACCAGGTTCTGCTAAATGAATATCCCCCAGCATTGCGTATGACGCTGTAATACCACCTGCAGTTGGATCTGTTAGAACAACAATATAAGGAAGGTTATTTTTTTTAAGCTCATTAATTGCCAAAGTTGTTCTAGTCATTTGTGAAAGCGAGATTAATGACTCCATCATTCTCATTCCACCACCAGAAGTAAAAATTATAAAAGGTTGTTCATTTTCAATAGCGTGCTGAATACCATATAAAAAGGCCTCACCTTCTGCTGCACCAATTGAACCACCCACAAAATCAAAGTCTGATGCAATGGCTGTAATCTTTACATTTTGAATGTTGGTATTAACCACCATCATTCCACAGTCCATACCTGTTTTTTTTCTAGCAGCTTTTAGTCGGTCTTTATAAGTTTTGAAGTCACTCCAATTTAAAGGGTCATCTTGAGGAATTGGAGTTTTTAAAACTTCATAATTATTTTTACCAAAAATAATATTGAATCTTTGATGAGGACTTATTCTGTGATGCTTGTTACAAGACGGACAAACCCACAAGTTATCTTCTAAATCTTTTTTTAGAATGGGACCTTTACAACAAGATGTCCAATCACTACTGGCAATCTCTTCTTTGCTTGCACGTTTCTTAATTATTCTTTTTATCTTTTCGCCAAAACGTAGTGTTTTTTTAATCCAATTCATGCAATTTTATTTCTTAATCTTTTTACAATATTAGTTACATTTGTGACAGGATTTTGTTTTTTTTTGAGTGATTTTGATATTTCTTTACACAAAGCACTGCCAACCACCAATCCATCAGCCTTTCTAAGTGAAGCTATAGTTTTTTCAGTAATTCCAAACCCGATCACAATGTTTTTATTTTTATTTAAATTTTTAATTTTATTATATTTTTCCATAATTTTTTTTGGTGAAACTTTTAGTTTTCCACCTGTCGTTGAAAGCATACTTATATAGTAAACCATATCGTGAGAAATTTTAATGATTTTTTTCATTCTACTTAGTGAAGTAGTAGGAGAGAGCAATTGAATAAAGTTAATATTTTTTTTCTTACATTTTTTAGCAAAATCTTTGTTTTCAGGGTAGGGTAAATCAACAACAATTAAACCATCAACACCAACTTTTTTACAAATATTGATAAAGTTATTATCACCATATTGATAAATCATATTATAGTAACCCATCAAGATGACAGGTTTTGTCTGTTTAGATTTCTTAAAATCTTTTACTATTGAAAAAATATCTTTTATTTTAATACCATTTTTTAAAGCCCTGTAGGCACTTGATTGAATTTGACCACCATCTGCAATTGGAGTGTTGTGAGGAAAACCAATTTCACAAATATCAGCATAGTTTGCAATTGACTTTAGTATCTCAAGAGAATTTTTTTTATTATTATCACCAGCAACGGTGTAAGTTAATAATACAGGTCTTTTTTCAGTTTTTATCTTTTTAAATACTAAGTTAATTAATGACATCTTAGTTAATCTTTCCTAATCTTTCTTTTAAAATATCACGATCTTTTTTTGCATCACCACAAGAGTTTACTATAATGATAGTATCTTTGTTTAATTTTGGAGCAATTTTTATTGCCTCTGCAAAGGCGTGGCTTGGTTCTAGACTTGGGTTTATTTTTTCAAATTTTGTAACTAGTTTGTATGCATTTAAAGCCGCCTCATCAGTGGCAGATGTATATCTCGCTCTTTTAGTATCTTTTAAGAAGCAGTGCATTGGACTTACCGATGGGTAGTCAAGTCCCGCTGAGATTGACTCTGTAGCATTAATTTGTCCTTCATCATTTTGACAAACATAAGCTGCAGCACCATGTAGTATTCCAAGTTTAGCACCATTAGTTAGTGGTGCAGCATGTAGCTTAGAATTTTTTGGTCCTCCAGCTTCAACACCAATTAATTCAATTTGTTTTTTATCATAATCAATAAACTCACTCCAAAAACCGTAAGCAGAACTTCCACCACCTACACAGTTAATAAGTTTAATTTTTTTTGGAAACTTTTTAAATTCAGATTTTATTTGAACTTTTAATTCTCTTGATATTTGAGCTGTACTCCAGCCACAAATTTTAACAAATATATTTGGACCGACTGTAGAGCCAACACAAAGATGAGCCTGGTCACAATTTGAAACCCAATAACGCATGCACTCACTAACAGCATCAACTAATGTTTGGCTTCCTGAATAAACAGGTACAACTTCTGCTCCATTTTTTTTCATTGCATCTACATTAGGTTTTTGTCTCTTTATATCTTTTGCACCCATGAATATTTTACACTTAAGACCAAATTTTTTGGCAGCCATACTCAACATTTTTCCAGCATAACCAGCGCCCGTATCACCTACCACATATTTTTTCCCAGCCTTTTTTGCAATAAGACAATGAACTGTTGCATTATAGATCTTATGAGCACCTCCGTTCGCCTCCGATACCATTTTGGCGTATATTTGAGCTCCACCTAGATGATTAGATAAGTTTTGGAGTTTAATAAATGAAGTAGGAGAGCCTATGTAGTTTTTAATGTAATAGTCTCTTTGTTTGAGGAATTTCTTATCATATCTAAGTTTTTCAAAAAGTGCTGTTAAGTCCTCAATAGGCTTTTTTAAAGTCTCAGGTATAAAATTACCACCAAACTTGCCACCCCAAAATCCACTTTTGTTGTGCTGATCAATTAAAGGAATTTTCTTTTTAAGTTTCACTGTCAATTAGTTTAATTTTTTTTAAAAAAATATTTATTTTTGAGATATCTTTTAATCCAGATGTTTCTAGACCTCCAGAAATATCTATAATGTCTGCTATTTCTTTATAATTTTCAAGGTTATCTTCAATTTGAATATTTCCAGCAAGCATTAATTCCTTATTAATTTTAAGGTTTTTAATTAATTGATGATCAAAAGACATACTTTTTTCATAACCTTTGCTGTCAAATAATATTATTTCTCCTATATCATTATATTCAAAGTATTTTACAACATCATTTTGATTTTTAACAGTTATTGCAATTATAATCTTTTTATTATATTTTTTTTTTATTGAAGTAACCTCAGATGGTGTGCAATCATAAAGTTGATAATAATCGAATGGTAAATCTTTTATTTTTTCAAGAATACTTTCATCAGGTCGAACTAATACCGCAACATACTTACAGTCATTTTTATCTATTTGTAAAAGCTTTCTAAGCTGATTGTGTTCAATAAACCTTCTAGATTTTGGGTAGTTAACAATAAAGCCAATATATTGTGGTGGGTTAGGGTGCCCCGTTAAGTATTTTAATGTTACAGAATCAGAGATTCCACAAATTTTTGATTTCATCTAATCTATTGATGAGAGGATATTTTTTATATTTTCTTTTGGATTACCTTTGGTAATAGGCCTACCGATTATCAAGAAATCACTACCTTCTTTAATAGCTTCATTAGCAGACATAGTTCGTTTTTGATCATCTTTTGTATCAGTCATCCTAATCCCTGGGGTAAAACACATAAGTTTTGGTGCAATTTCTTTAATCATTCTAATTTCAAGTGGGCTACAAATAACCCCATGTAATTTAGCCTCCATTGCAATTTTAATTAGTCTTTTAACCTGGTCTTCAACTTTGTTGTTAAAACCTAAGTTTCCTAAATCTTCATCATTAAAGCTTGTCAAAACAGAAACACCTAATAATTTTAAATTAATTTCTTGTGCAGCTTGATTAGCAGCTTTAAGAGAATCTAGTCCATTTAGAAGATGAACAGTTGCATAATCTACATTTAAGTCTTTAAGCAATTTTACTGACTCAACTAATGTATTTTTAATATCAAAAAATTTCCCATCATAGAAAATAGGTTTTTTAAACTTTGAAAGTTCCCTTATTTCTTCAGGGCTACTTTGGGTAATATATTGTAATCCAATTTTTATTCCTGAAATATCTTGATGAATTAATTCCAATAAATCTAATATCTCTTTATGGTCTGATACATCGCAGGCTACGAAGATTTTTTTATTGGTCATTGTTTAATTTTTTAAACATTTCCTTTGCCATTTTAAAGTGAATTGTTTTCTTTTCTATTGTATTTACTTTTTCTCCAGTCTTGGGGTTTCGAGATATTCTAGCTTTTTGAACATTTGTTGAAAACATGCCAAAACTTCTTAATTCAACACGATCCCCACGTTTTAGAGCTTGTTTAATTTCATTTAGAATGATGGATACAACTTTCTCAAGGTCTTTTTTAAGAAAATTAGGATATGATTTTTTAAGTTGATTTAGAAGCTTTGATTTTACAATAGCCAATTTTTATTCGTCTTCTTTTTTCTTTTTTTCTAAATCTTCAGAAAGAGATGAAAAAGGAAGGTTTTTTCCAGACCCTTCAGAACCATATTTATCTAATGCATCTTTTCTTTCTATTTCTTCAAGCAATTTAATACTTAGCGTTGCTTTTCTTTTTTCTAAATCTAACTCTTGAATGGCACAGTCGATTCTTTCCCCACCTGTAAATCTAGAAGGTCTAGCATCAGCAACATTAATGGCTATCGCAGATTTTTTAATTATAAAGTCCATTTCACAACCTTCCGGTCTTACCACAAGGCCTTTATTATCAGTTGAAATTATTTTAACAGTAATAGTTTGTTTAATTTTTTTGTCATTAAACCAATCAAATGGATCAGGTTGAGTTTGACGTAAACCAACTCTAACTTTCTGCTCAACCGCTTTAACCTCTAAAACTTTAACCTTTAACTTGTCCCCAATTTTATATTTTGCTAATTCTTCTTCACCATTATTTAGATAAGTAAGATCATTGCAATGTAAGAAAGCATCAATATCTAGGCCATCAATTTTTAAAAAAATTGAGTATTCATTTTTACTAGCAACTACACCTTCAACCTCTGATCCAATCGCATAGTTTTTTTCAAAAGTTTCAAAGGGATTATCAAATGTTAGACGATGAGAGATCGCAACTCTTCTTTTTTCTTTATCTATTTCAGTGATAACACAATCAATTTCATCACCTACTTTAAACATTTTTTTTGCAGATATATTTTTTTTAGTCCAACTTAATTCACTTGAGTGTAATAAAGTTGACAAACCTTTTTCAAGTTCACAAAAAGCTCCAAAGTCCATAAGCTTTACTACTTTAACTTTATAGATCTTATTTAATTCATAATTTGTAATATTTTCAAAAGGGTCTGGTGAAAGTTGTTTAACAGAACAACCAACTTGTAACTTTTCCTTATCAACAGTGATAACCAATAAGTCATGTTTTTCCCCAATTGTAAAAACTTCGTCAGGGTGGTTAACTCTTGAATAAGAAATCTCTTGTAGGTGTACTAAAACATCAAGCTCACCATTAACACTAAAGAAACAACCAAATGAACTGTAGCCTTTTACCTCAGCTCCTTTAATTACATCTCCAACTTTGAATTTTTCAATAATTTTAATTTTATCCTCTTTTTTAAATGATGAAATAATTTCTCTTCTAGAAACACAAGCATTTCCTCTTACTTTATCTAGCTTAATAAGGGCAAACTTTTGGGGTTCATTCATTAAATGACTAATATCTTTTAACGGTTTGTCAGAGATTTGAGATCCTGGAAGGAACATTAAAGATCCAGTATCGATATGCTCTACAATACAACCACCTTTAACACGTCCAGTAATTTTACCCATGATTGGTTCATTTTTTTCATAAGCTTCAACAAGTTTATCCCAACCTTGAATTTTTTGTGCTTTAGAAGCTGACACTAATACTTCACCTTTTTTATCTTCTAGTCTTTCAAGTAAAACAGAAATTTTTTCACCTACTTTTGCTTTGTCAAGTATTCCCATGCTTTTAAGCTCGTTGATATCTAAAATTGGCTCAGATTTTAAACCAGGTATTTCAAGAAATACAAAGTTATCAGTTACTTTATTTACGACGCCAGTAATAACCTTTCCTTCTTCTAGGTTTGCTGTTTTAGTGAACTGGGAATTTAGCAATTGTTCGAATTCTTTTGAGGCAGCGGTTTCTAGGTTATTGTATATTTCCATTAAGCTTTTAGTTTCCTATTCATAATTTGTTTTATTTTTAAAAAACATGCTCTTTTAGTGTGCTTCGTAGTATTTATCAATACTGAATCTTCTGTTTTCTTTAGAGGAGAAATTTTTCTATTATAGTCACTTTTATCACGTTTTTTGATGCTTTTTAGAACTTCATTAAAAGATATTTTCTTATTTAACCCTTTTAACTCTTTATATCTTCTTAAGGCTCTAGTCTTCGTGTTAGCAGTTATAAAAAACTTAAAATCAGCATCAGGGATTATTTTGTAAGTTATATCTCTCCCATCTAGACAAGATCCATTATACTTTTTGGGAGGGTGATAGGCACTTTTAATTTGAAAGGCATGTACAAGTTGTCTTATTTTTTTATCTTTTGATATTATAGAAGCCATTGTTCCAACTTCATCAGATAGTAGCTTTTCATTTTGTAAATCTTTCATACTTAGTTTTTCTATTATTTTTTTTATAAAGGTGTGACTATATTTTTTAGGCTGAGTAAGTTTAATGTTCGCAACTAATCTATAAATTTTACCTGTATCCAAGTAAAATAGATTAAAGTATTTAGAAATTAGCTTTGCTTGTGTACCAGCACCTGCAGCAGCAGGAGAGTCTATCGCAACTTTAATTTTATTTTTTAACTTCATAAAGATTTATTACTTATCTTTTTAATTATCTTAAGAAAAGATGGAAATGAAGTATTTATAGAATCTTGATCATAGATTTTCCATTGTCCACCAAAAGTTAAGGCAGCAATTGTACTCATCATAAAAACTCTGTGATCTTTTAAATAATTTTTAATTGTAATTTGTTTTGTAATTTTTAAGTCAGGTTGACCATAAATCTTAATTGAATCTTTTGCTAGTTCTGTTTTAACACCCATCATATTTAAAATTTTAGAACCCCATTTTAATCTTGGACTTTCTTTTTGATTTAGTTCGGACACATCTTTAAAATAGGAAATTCCTTTTGCTTTTGCAGCTGCTAAAAAAATCACTAAAAACTCATCTATGGCATTACTATTTAATTCTGATGGACAATTAATGGCCTTAAGGTTATTTGAGCTCTCTATTAAAATATTAGATATTTTTTCACCTCTATAACTTCTTTGATTTTCTAATATTATTTTAGCACCCATTTTTTTTAAGATGGTAATCACACCTGCTCTCGAAGGGTTAATGTTGACATCCTTAATTAAAAGCCTTGAATTATTTGTAAGAGTTGTAAGCACCATAAAAAATGCACTTGAACTTATGTCTCCTGGAATTTGATAATTAAATGCTTTAATTTTTTTTGGTTTTTTAATATCTATAAAATCGTATTTTTTAGTTGTTTTTATTTTGATGGGTATCTTTAAGTATTTAAAGAGTAATTCAGAATGATTTCTTGATTTTTTTGCTTTAATATATGTTGTTCCTGAAGCATTAAGTGCTGCAAACATCACGCTACTTTTACATTGAGCTGAACCTTTATATTCTAAATATTTAATACCTTTTGGTGACTGAGAACCTAAAATTGATAAGGGTAATTTATTTTTTATTTTGTAGTAAAATTTAGTACCAAACTTTTCCAAAGGTAGAGTTACTCTCGAAAAATCTCTTTTAGATAAACTTTTGTCACCAATTAATTTAACTTTGTGAGGGGATTTAATTAGTAAACCCAGTATCAGTCTTCCAAATGTTCCTGAATTTCTAGCATTTATTGTTAAATTTTTTTTATATTTAAACCCGTTAATTCCATTTCCAAATATTTCGCAATAATTTTTATGGATAACAACTTTTATACCAAGTTTTTTAATTGAATTTATTGCAGCAAGTACATCTTCAGACATTAAGAGGTTATAGGCTTTAGATTTTCCAATGGCTTGAGATGCTAAAAGCACCCACCGTATACTCAAACTTTTATCTCCACTAACTCGAATTTGTTTATTAAAGTTTTTTATTTTACTCTTAATTATTAGTATTTGTGACATGCTTTAATTAAATTTAAAAGAGTCTCCGAAGTAAGCATTTTTAGCTTCTATATTATTAACTAAATCATTAGGAGATCCTTGTGCTACAATTTTACAGTTTGACAGAATCATAGCAACATCCACACAAGAAAGTAAGTCTCTCGCTTGGTGATCGCAGATACAAACGGTTATATTGCTCTGTGTTTGTAAATTAACAATAATTTCTTGTAACATTTTGATTGTCAAAACATCTAGGGCAGCAAAACACTCATCAAGCAAAAGTACTTTTGGGTCACTTAATAAAGCTAAAGCAATTACTAATTTTTTTTTTTGTCCACCAGATAAAAACTTTGCTTTAATATTTCGAATGGCATCTAATTCAAATTTAGCAATTAGTTGATCTATCTTATGGTATATTAAGCTCTTATCATCAACTACAATTTCAGCAATTGCTTTTAAATTTTCTAATAAAGTAAGATCGTTAAAATAACCACCATATTGAGGTACATAGCCAATTTTAAATTTTGATGTTCTTAAATATATCGGGTAGTCGATTACATCTGTTCCTTCAAACTTTATTTTACCATAGTCAGGTTTAATTAATCCAGTGATCAAATTAAAAATCGTCGATTTTCCAACTCCATTAGGCCCTAACATTCCTAAAATTTGGCCATGATTAATTTTAAAACTTACGTTGTCTAAAATTTTTCTTTTACCAAATGATAATGATATATTCTCTAATGAAATTATAGGTTGAGGATTTTTAAATGATTTAATCCTAAATTTTTTAATTATACCCATATTAGTTAGTTCCTTTAATTAAAACTGTTTTGGCTTTGTCATTCATAAAAATTTTAGCATCACTTGTAATAAGATCTATTTCAATTTTGTCAGCAAACAAACTTGTTTTTTTTCCATTATAAACAACATTTTCGGAAATCGTTCCAAGATTATTTAATAAAGAAAAATCCAAATATTCTCCAGTTATCTTATGTTCGGGGTAAATAATTGTTACTTTTTCTTTGAAAATAGTATCATAATTCCTTAAATTATAATTTCCATAATCAGATGTAATTTTAATTATGTTAGAGTCTTTTAAATAGATATAAGCAACAACACTTTCTAAGTACATTGAATTTGGATCTTCATCACTAATTACTGCTTGTAAGGCAGATATTTCATACTTGTTGCCATTCACGTCTAAAGAAGTGTAGTTGATATTTTGGATGGAGTTTGATTCATCTTTTTTTTTATCATCAACTTTTTCACTTAAAACAATTTGATTTGAATTGGTAGCAGGCTCTTTAAAATATTTTAAATAAGATAATAAAAATATTATGATAATTAACAAAATCAAAAAAACTTGTATTAAAGTTTTTTTATGCATTTATTTAATAGCTGACTGCAATATATTGTGAATGTGTAAAATCCCAATAGTTTTTTTTGTATTCTTATCTTTATGTACACACAAAGAGGTGATTTTTTTATTATTCATTATTGAAAGAGCTTTTTCTGCAAGGATATTTTGATTAATGCTAATTGGGTTTTTAGTCATAACTTTTTTAACAGTTAAATCTTGAAGATTATTACCCATTTCATTAAATCTTCTAATTTGGCCATCTGTAATTATACCTGTAGTAATTTTCTTACTATTTTGAACAATGAGAGTTCCAAGTTTTTTATTTGAAATAATTTGTAATGCTTTTTTCATATTTAAAGCTTCATTAACAAATGGAATTTTATTTCCCATAATCATTAACTCCTCGACAGTTCTAAGTTTGGCACCAAGGTTTCCTGAAGGATGAAAATTTTTAAAATCTTTTTTACTAATATTTTTTTTATTTAATACTGAAATAGCTAATGCATCACCAATACTTAGCTGGTTAATTGTACTTGCGGTTGGAACGATTCCAAGGCCCGCCTCTATTACCTCTGGTATAAGAAGTTTAATGTCAGAAGCTTTATATAATATAGAGTTTTTTTTAGACATTATACCTATCAGGGTAATCCTATTTCGATTAGCATATTTTATAATATTTTTTAGCTCCTCTGTAGAACCAGAGTAGCTTATTAAAATTAAAACATCTTTTTTTGAAATACTTCCAAGATCACCATGAGAACAATCATTTGCAGAAAGTGAAAATGAAGGAGTTCCGACAGATGATAGTGTTGCTGAAATCTTAGCTCCTATTAACCCACTTTTTCCAACCCCACATAAAATCACTTTGGATTGACAGTTCGCTATTGATTCTACTGCTTCATTGAAAGAATTATTTATGGAATTTTTTAATTTTTTTAAAGCTTTAATTTCTAGATCAATTACACTTTTTGCAATTTTTTTATAATTTTTTTTTTTCATTTAATGAGACCATATATCATCTTTAAATAAAGCTAAATCAAGGTCAACTCTGGTTTTTAAAAATTTTAAACAACTATTGTATAAATCAAGTCTTTTTTCTCTTATTAGAATCTTATTTAATTCTTCATGAATTTTATGCAAATAGACCACATCATTTGCACAATATTTAAGCTGAGCAGGAGATAGTTCGCCCCCAAAATCTGAACTTTGAAATTGTTTGCTCACGTCAATGTTTATAAATTCTTTAATTAATGTTTTTAGAGAGTGGCTATCAGAATAAGATCGAGCTAATTTTGAGGCTATTTTTGTATCAAGAATATTATTAGTCTCTGTCTTTAAATAATATTTAATGTGAGCCATATCTGCTCTACCATAATGAAATATTTTAGTGATTGATGAATCTGAAAGAATTTTGTTTAAATTTGGAGCATTATATTTTTTTCTATCTAGCTGAATGATGTGAGCATCAGAATTTCCGTTTGAAATTTGAATAAGGCATAGAGGGTCACGCTTTACATTGAGACCCATAAACTCTCCATCAACTGCTATAATATTGCCTAAATCTAAATCTTCTGGTAGATCATTCTTGTGAAGTTTAATATCAATATTCATTTTTAATTATATATATATGAAAGCAAAAAATTGTCTAATTTTTGGCGGCAGCGGTCAAATAGGTCGCCATTTAATTAGAAAGCTTACTAAAAATAATTATAAGGTAACTGTGGTTACTAGAAACCTTCACCAAAAGGGCTATATGATAAAGACCCAAGCTAATGCTGGCTATATAGATATTGTTGAGTCTAACATTTTTGACGAGAAAAAAATTAGAAAACTTTTTTCACAAACTGATATCTGCATCAACTTAATTGGTATTTTATATGAAGGAGGCAACGGAAATACTTTTAAAAATATTCACTCTGTCTTCCCATCAATTTTGGCTAAACTTTGTAAGGAGTATAAAGTTCAACAATTTATTCATTTATCAGCATTAGGAATCAATAATGCAATTGATTCTGAATATGCAAAAAGTAAATTAGAAGGAGAAAAAAATATTCAAAAGAATTTTCCTTTAGCTACAATATTAAGGCCTTCTGTAGTTTATTCAGTAGATGATAATTTTACTACAAATTTTATGACTTTACTAAGTAGACTTCCATTTTTTCCACTTTATTATAATGGGGCAACTAAATTTTCTCCTATTCATTGCTCTGATTTAACGGACGTTATTCATCACGTTGTCACCAAAAATATATACTCCAAAATTATTGAGTGTGTAGGACCTGAGATTATTTCTCTAAAGGAAATTTTAAAAAGATTGTTAAAACTTATTAGTAAGAATAGATTGTTAATTCCTCTTCCATTTTTTGTGGCAAATATGTCAGCAAAATTCTTTCAATTATTTCCAAAACCGTTATTGACTGTAGATCAGCTTGTGCTTTTAAAATATGATAATATCCCCTCAAATAAATATCAAACCAATTCTGATGTGGGAATTCCAAGCACAAGAATATTTGACCAAGAAGTTGAAAAATATAGTTATATGTGGAGAGAAGGTGGTCAATTTTCAACAAAAAAGTATAACCCTACAAATTCTTAATAGAATTTTTTAAACTTAAATTATATAAATTATTTTATGTTAATTAATATTATTTATATTCTTATTTTTTTAGCTTTTTCATTATTAATATATTTAATCATTAAATCTGTCTTGAGAGGCATTGATGGAAAAAATAATAATAAATAATAATATTTTTAGAGAGTAGTTATCAAGCGGTATTAATTTTTTTTTCATTGTACTGTTGTGACTCTTCATCTTTATCAGTTGTAGGCTCTTCTTTTTTACCTTTTGGCTGATAGGCGTACAGCAAATGAAGTTTGCAATATGAGAAATCTTTTAAAGATGATCGTCCACAGAAATAAAATGATTCTTCTTCAGGATGACCAACAGGCCACTTACAAGAGCTTTCGTCTAGTTCCTCTAATTTTTTAGGGTTTTCTGGCTCAAAATCGTTTTCAATAATTAAAGACTTAAACTTACTTTTTCTTCCTTGTCTTTGTTTAGAATTATTTTCTTCTGTGTTGTTGTCAAAATTTTGACTTGATGAAGTACTTCTAGCTTTAATTTTTGATGATAAGTTTAATCTGTGAGCCTTACCAATAACTGCATTTCTGGTAATTCCACCAATTATTTCAGCAATTTGACTTGCAGTGCTTCCTTTTCCCCAAAGCTCTTTAAGTTTGTTAATTTTTTCTTCATTCCAACTCATAAGCTATATTTAGTATGTTAATTAATTTTAATAACTATATACAGATCACATAGGATTAAAAAAAAAACAATAGATTTTTTTGTTTTGTACACAATTTTTTCAAAATTTATATATGATTACCTATGGTTGAATTGAATAAGAAGTATCAAATTAATGTAAAAAAATTTGGTTTCATAAATTGGATTGGTTTTAAAAGTTTATGGCTTAAGGAATGCAATAGGTTTTTGGCAGTTTGGCAACAAACTTTACTATCTCCACTTGTATCAAGCTTATTATTTTTATCAGTTTTGTCTTTGGCTTTGGGGAATAATAGAGGAGATGTTCTTGGTTATTCTTTTATTAGTTTTTTAGCGCCAGGTTTAATTGCAATGAGCATCTTAACTCAGTCATTCAGTCATTCAGTGTCATCATTGATGATTGGAAAAATTCAGGGAAATATTGTTGATATGCTTTATGCGCCTTTATCAGCACTAGAAGTTTCAATGGCAATAATATTAGCAGCTCTTACAAGAAGTTTTTTAATTGCTATAATCTCAATAGTCGTCTTCTCTTTAATTGTTGAGATGCCAATAAATAACATTTTATTTATTTTTATTTTTGGTTTTTTAAGTGCTTTTATATTGGGGAGCTTAGGATTTATTACTGGTCTCTGGGCTGAAAAATTTGATCATACTGCAACTGTCACTAACTTTGTTATTACCCCATTAAGCTTTTTATCAGGTGTATTTTATTCTATAGACAAACTTCCTAAGTTTTTTCAAACTATTAGCTATATAAATCCATTTTTTTATATGATTGATGGATTTAGATATGGTTTTTTAGGAAAATCAGATGGGTCCCTAAGTGTGGGGCTAATTTATTTAACAATTTTAAGTATTATAATGTGGTATGTGGCTTTTTTTCTTTATAAAAAAGGCTATAAAATTAAATCTTAGAATATGAGCGCTTTAGCAAAAAACTATAATAGAAGAAAAATTTCATTTAATTATGGAAAAGGAAGTTTTCTTTACTCAACTAATGGAAAAAAATATTTAGATTTTGTTCAAGGGATTGCTGTGAACTCTTTGGGGCATTCAAATTCATACTTAATAAAAGCAATTAATAAACAATCAAAAAAGCTTTGGCATGTTTCTAATGCATTTATAATTCCTGAGGGTGAAAAGTTAGCAACAAGACTGGCAAAAAAAACTTTTGCTGATTTTGTTATCTTTCAAAATAGTGGAGCAGAAGCAACAGAAGCAGCAATTAAAGTTGCCAGAAGATATTTTTATTCAATAGGAGAAAAAAAAAAAATAGAATTCTTTGTGTTAAAAATTCATTTCATGGAAGAACATTAGCAACAATTTATGCTAGTGGATCAAAAAAAATGACAGAAGGTTTTGGCCCAAAAGTTGATGGATTTGATCATTTTGAATTTGGGGATCATAAATCGTTAAAAAAATCTATAACAAATAGAACAGCTGCGATTATGGTAGAAACCATAATGGGGGAAGGTGGAATTAAGGTTATTCCAGATTGGTGTCTAAAGGGATTAAGAAAAATTTGTAATGAGAAAAAAATTTTATTAATCTTGGACGAAGTTCAATGTGGAATAGGTAGGTCTGGAAATTTTTTTGCCTTTGAAAGTTCAAAAATTAAACCTGACATTGTGCCAATAGCAAAAGGTATTGGAGGTGGCTTCCCATTAGGAGCAGTTTTAATGAACAAAAGAGTGGCATCTGGAATGACAGCAGGAACTCATGGCTCGACTTTTGGCGGAAATCCATTGGCAATGTCTGTTGGAAATGCAGTTTTAGAACAAATACTTAAAAAAGGATTTCTTGCCAATGTTAAGAAGTTATCAAAATATTTTCATTCTGAGTTGAAAAAATTAAATAAGGAGTTCCCAAAGATAATCAAAGAAGTGAGAGGTGTTGGTTTATTAATCGGTTTACAGCTACAAAATGATCAAACAAAATTTATTCAAAAATTAATGGATAATAAATTGTTGACAATTAGAGCTGCAGAAAATGTTATAAGAATACTGCCTCCACTTAATGTTAAAAAACAAGAAATAGACCTATCTATAAAAATAATTAGAAAAGTTTGCTTAACTCAAAAGTAAAAATGAATCATTTTATCACACTCAAAGACATACCTGCGATGGACCTTAGAAAAATTATAACTGATGCAAAAAAAAGAAAAGATAAAAGAAATAAATTTAATACTCTTGAGATTGATAGAGACAAGCCTTTAAAAGGAAAATTGCTTATTCAAATGTTTGAAAAATCCAGTCTTAGAACGAGACTAAGTTTTTATCTTGCAATAAAACAGTTAGGAGGTGGAACGATAACACTTAGAACAAATGAATTGCACCTTGGAAAGGGAGGAGAGAGTTTGGCTGATACAGCAAAAATTTTATCAACTTATGGAGATGGCTTTATGTTAAGAACTGATAGTGATAAAAAAATAGAGGAATTTAGTAAATATTTAACAATACCTGTTATTAATGGACTGAGTCCATCATCACACCCAACACAAGTTTTATCAGATATTTTTACTGTTGAAGAAATTAAAAAAAAACCTATTTCAAAATTAAATATCTGTTGGATTGGAGATTCAAATAATGTTCTTAATAGTTTAATTGCAGCATCAGTTAAGTTTTCTTTTAAATTAAGTATTGGTTGTCCTAAAAATTATGAACCTAAGAAATTTGTAATTGATTGGGTAAAAAAGAATAAAGGAAAAATTAATATTTATAATGATGCTAAAAAAGCTGCTATGAATGCTGACGTTGTTTTTTCAGATAAAGTTATTTCTTTAAATGATAAAATTAACAAAATTAATAAGATTAAAGCTTTTAAGAATTTTCAAATTAGTTCTAAAATAATGAGTTTTGCAAAAAAAGATGCAACCTTTTTACACTGCCTACCAAGGGGTGCAGAGGTATCAAGTGAGGTTTTTTTAGGTAAAAATTCAAAGGTATGGTTACAAGCACTCAATAGAGTACATGTTCAAAAAAGTATCTTATTATATTGTTTTGGCAGGTTAAGGTAGCAGCTTAGGACTATCACTGTTTTGATCTAAGTATTTGATTATGGAAGCTCTGTCTTTCTCTTTTCTTAAACCAGCGTATGACATTTTAGTTCCCTTTAGGTAAGACGAGGGTTTTTTTAAGAAACCGTTTAACTCCTCAAACGTCCATTCTTTACCATATGAAGCTAAAGCTTTAGAGTATTTATAATCATCCACACCGCCAACTACTCTCCCAACAACATTATATAACGCTGGGCCAATTTTATTTTTTCCACCTTTATTTATTGAGTGACATGCTGCACATTTTTTAAAAATTTTTTCTCCACTCACTACATCGCCCAATGACATAAATACAGCAATATCAATTTTTTCTACAACTTCAGAGGCTTGAGAAGTTGCAGAAATTAATTGGCTTTCAACTTCAACTTGATATCCAGGATTTTCAGGCTTATTCACATGAAAGACACCATCTGCAATCTTTCCTAAGCCGATTACAAGCAGTGCAACCATTAAAATTGCAGCAATAATTTTATTTAGTTCGAACGAATCCATTTAATTATAATTATTTTCACATATAACATGATAATTAAAAAAAACTTAATTTTTAATTTTATAATTTTGTGTCTGTTAGACGCATAAAATTGGTAAGTTTATAATGAAAAAAACACTAATATTAATCCCATCAAGAATGACAGCAACTAGACTGCCAGGTAAACCACTTCTAAAAATTAATAATTTATCAATCATTTCTCATGTTTTTAAAAGAGCAGAAGAAGCTAATATCGGCCAAGTAATAGTTGCAACTGACGACCAGGAAATACTTGATGATGTCCAAAAAAATAGCGGTAAGGCAATTTTAACTATTAAAAATCATAAAACTGGCACAGATAGAATTTTTGAAGCTTATGAAAAGCTGAATATAAATAATATTGATTACATATTAAATTTACAAGGAGACGAACCTGATATTAATAAAGATGATATTATTAATCTAAATAATTTTATGATTAATCAAGATGCGGAAATAGGTACACTGGCAGCAAAAATTCAAGATGATAAAATGTTAAATAATAAAAATGTAGTTAAAGTTGTTACAGATAAAAAGTTGGCAGAAAGTAATTTTCCAAAAGCATTGAATTTTACTAGAGATAATTTATCAGCAGTTAGTCAAAATATTTATCATCATATTGGAATTTATTCTTATAAAGTAAGCGCATTAAAAAAATTTGTTAGTTTGGATCAAACAAATAATGAAAAAATAAATAAATTAGAACAGTTAAGAGCTTTAGACAATAAATTAAAAATAAATGTAGCTTTAGCTAAATCTTCTCCTATAGGTGTTGATACTGAAGAAGATTATCTGGCTATAAAAAAAATTATGGAATATAAAAATATAAGATGAGTAAAATTTATATTCAAGGAACCTTTGGAGCCTATTCACATTTAGCGGCACTTGAAATTGAGCCCAAAGCAGAAGTTATACCGTGTAAGACTTTTGATGAGTGTTTCTTAAAAGTATCATCAGAAAGTAGTTCTAAGATGGTAATACCTGAATCAAATCGTATTACAGGGAATATTGGAATAGAATATCTAATTTTTAAATATAGATTAAATATTTATGCAGAACATTTTCAAAAAATTGAACACAATTTACTAGGGCAACCAGGAAGTAGCATAAATGATATAAAAAATGTTTTTTCTCATACACAAGGTTTGTCCCAATGTTCAAATTTTATCAAAAAAAATAATTTTACTGAACATGTACGTGCTGATACAGCAGGTTCTGCAGAAGCAATTTCAAAAAAGAAAAATAAAAGAGAGGCAGCAATTGCTTCTTCACTAAGTGCAAAAATTTATAAACTTAAAATAATTGCATCAAATATTGAAAATGAAAAAGGCAATGCAACTCGATTTTTAGTTATGGGTAAAGAAGTTTATCAACCAGATTTTGGAAATAAGAGATATATAACTTCTTTTTTATTTAAATTGAAAAGCAAACCTGCTGCGCTTTATCAATCCCTAGGGGGTTTTGCGATTAATGGTGTAAATCTAACAAAGCTTCAAAGCTACCCAGAGCAAAACTCATTTGAATCATATTTTTTCTTATGTGATCTAGATGGCCACATAGAAGATCCTAAAGTTCAAAAATCTTTAGAAGAACTAGGACTTCATTGCCAAGATTTTCACGTGCTAGGTGTTTTTGAGGCTGATAAATTTAGAGAAAAATAATCTAGAAACTTTTCTTGTAGATTGGAAAACATTACTGCTATAATAGTTTTGGAGGCTAGAGGTGAATACTGCTTAAACCCGACCAGATCTTAACGGAAGCAGTCGTAGAGACAGTTTTTCAGGTTCTAGTCTCCTTATAAAAATGAATAAAAATAAAAAAGTTTTAGCTTTAAAATATAGGCCCCAGACATTTGCTGACCTTATAGGACAAGATGTTGTTGCTGAAACAATATCCAATTCAATTAAAGCAAATAAGGTACCTAATGCTTATCTTTTCACTGGGATTAGAGGAATTGGAAAAACTACTACAGCAAGAATAGTTGCAAAATCTTTAAACTGTTCAAATGGTACGGAGGAACTTTGTAAAGATGATATTTGTGAAAACTGTAAAGCTATTTCAAGTTCAAATCATATTGATGTATTGGAAATGGATGCGGCAAGTAAAACTGGTGTCGACGATGTAAGAGATCTTATTGAATTTTCTAGATATGGCCCAACCACAGCTAAATATAAAATATTTATTATTGATGAAGTTCATATGCTTAGCAAGCAGGCATTTAATGCATTGCTAAAAACCTTAGAGGAACCGCCCGAGTATTTAAAATTTATTTTTGCAACTACAGAAATTAAAAAGATTCCAATTACTGTAGTTTCACGCTGTCAAAGATTTGATTTATCTAGAATTAAATCTTTAGAATTATTTGATTTTATCAAAAAAATTAAAGATAAAGAAAAAGGCAACGCATCAGATGATGCGCTTAAATTGATTGTTAAAATTTCAGAAGGATCCGTAAGAGATGCCTTATCATTGCTAGACAGAGCATTGATTACATTAGATAACGGCAAAGAGTTGGATTTAACTTCCGCGCAAAGAATATTTGGTTATTTTGACAAGTCTCAATTAATCAGTTTATTTCAACTTATATTTGAAGGTAAAGAAGCTGAAGTTCTAAACACATATAGAGAAATATACAACCAAGGAGTTGAGCCCAAAATTTTTATAAATGATTTTTTAGAATTATTATATTATTTTAAAAATATTGAATTATTAAACGTTGAAGGTACAAATTTTTTATTAAATGATGAAGAATTTAATAGAATTAAAGAAATTTCTGAGAAAGTTAGTAACGAAACTTTAATATTGTTTTGGCAGTTTACCATTAAAGTACTAGAGGAGCTTGATATTGTTTCAAATCAGCACTTATCGATGGAAATGTTTTTAATTAGATTGATTCATCTAAAAAGTATTAAGAATATACCTGATAATAACTATGAAGAAACAAGTCAAACAAATGGGAATATCAATAAAGAATCTCTTTCACAAAAAAAAGAAGGAGAAGATTTCTTTGGGATAAAAGATAAAATAGAAACGATTGGTCAAATCAAAAATATTGCACAAGAAAAAGATATAGCATTTAAGGATAATAAGGAAATTGAAGTAGAGGCTAATCTTATAAATTCTTTTGAGGACTTGCTAGAAGTATGTTCTTCTAAAAAAGAAATTAAATTAAAATATGAATTAGAAAAAAATATTAATCTTGTTAGTTTTGAAAACCAAAGAATTGAAATTTCATTTAATGAAGATCTGGACAAAGATTTTATTAAAGACTTATCTTTAAAACTTTACGAATGGACCAACAGCAGGTGGATAATAACACTTAGTAAAAATAAAGGCCAACCATCTAAAAAAGAAATAGAAGTCAATTTAAAAAATGAGTTAATAGAAAGTATAAAAAATTCTTTAACTTATAAAAATATTTTAGAAAAATTTCCAGATGCAGAATTGATTGATGTTAGGGTCAACAAAGAGAGAGATAAAAATGACTGATTTTACAAAGATTTTAGATAAAGCCAAAGAACTAGAATCAAAAATGAAAGAGAGTCAGGAAAAGATTAAAAATATTCAAGTTGAGGGAGCATCGGGCTCTAATTCTGTAAAGGTTACGTTAAATGGTGAAAATGAAATGATTAAAATTAATTTATCAGACGAAGTGATGAGGGAAGATAAAATTATAATAGAAGATTTAATAGTGGCAGCTCACAATAATGCAAAATCTGAATTAAAATCAAAAACATCTGAAGAGATTTCAAAGTCTACAAGTGGATTTGGCATTCCAGGTTTTAAATGGCCACTTTAATTAGATGCAAAATATTAATGAAATAGAAGAGTTAATAAAACTAATTGCCAAACTTCCAGGTTTGGGTCCAAAGTCTGCAAAAAGAATTGTATTAAAACTTATTAATAATAGAGATGAATTAGTTAAACCAATGGCTAATACTCTAGCACTAGTTTATAAAAATATTATTAGGTGTCAGTCTTGTGGTACTTTAAAATCTAATTCTTTAGGCTGCAATAACTGTGAAAATACAAAAGAAAAATATAATAAAATATGTGTAGTAGAGGATATTGCAGACCAGTGGTCTATAGAAAATTCAAATATTTATAAAGGATACTTTCACATACTAGGTGGAACAATTTCTTCCGCTGGCCAAAGAAAAGAAGATCTCTTAATTAACTCACTAGTTGAAAGAGTTATCAAAGAAAATATTGAAGAGGTTATTTTAGCAACTAGTGCAACAGTTGAGGGTCAAACTACAGCTTATTATATTCAGGACAGTCTTAAAAAAACGAGTGCAAAAATTACAAAACTTGCACAAGGCTTACCTGTAGGTGGTGAAATAGAAAGTCTTGACGATGGAACTTTATATTCAGCTTTTAAAAATAGAACTGGAGTTAAAACTAATTCTGACTAGATTTCTTTAGTAATCTATTTAGATGTAATAATGGTTCTGTGTAACCAGAGGGTTGTTCTTTACCCTTAAAGATTAAATTACAAGCTGTTTTAAAGGCAATTGACTCTTCAAAGTTTTCAGACATCATCTTGTAGCTTCCTCTTCCAGACCTAGTATAAGCACCATCATTTTTATTTTGATTATCAACAATTTTTGCCATTTTTTTCATTACTTCCATAACTTGTGATTTTGTACAAATATCGTGATGAATCCAATTAGCAATATGTTGAGAGGAAATTCTTAAAGTAGCTCTATCTTCCATTAACCCAACATTATTAATATCAGGCACTTTTGAACAGCCAACACCATGATCTATCCACCTTACAACATAACCTAAAAGAGTTTGTGCAGAATTTGAAATTTCAGAATTAATTTCTTCCATTGACCAATTTGGTCTATCCGCTATTGGAACTGTTAGTAGGTCGTCAAGTTTCGCCAACTTTCTTTTTTGAATTTCTTTTTGTTTCTCAAAAATATTTATCTCATGATAGTGTAAGGCATGAAGGGCTGCTGCTGTAGGTGATGGTACCCAAGCACAATTTGCTCCAGCCATCAAATGACCAGTTTTTTGTTCCATCATATCTTTCATCTTATCGGGCATAGCCCACATACCTTTACCAATTTGTGCTTTACCTGAAAGGCCACACTGTAGACCAATATCTACATTATTATTTTCATATGCACTAATCCATTTAGAAGACTTCATATCTCCTTTCTTAATCATAGGACCGGCCTCCATTGAAGTGTGTATTTCATCCCCAGTCCTATCTAAAAATCCCGTATTAATAAAAAATACTCTATTTTCAAGTGTTCTAATACACTCTTTTAAGTTTGAAGAAGTTCTTCGTTCTTCATCCATAATACCAATTTTACAAGTGTTTTTTTCTAACTCTAAAACCTCTTCAACTTTAGTAAAAATTAAATCTGTAAATGACGTTTCATCAGGACCATGCATTTTTGGTTTAACAATATAAATAGATCCATTTCTTGAGTTACCTCTTTTATTTATATCATGAAGGCACGCTGCTGAAGTTATAAAAGCATCCATAATTCCCTCTGGTATTTCAGAACCATCTTTTAAAAGAATTGCAGAATTAGTCATAAGGTGTCCAACATTTCTTACTAGTAACAAACTTCTTCCATGTAATTTTAACCCTTTCCCATCTTTAGAAATATAACTTCTGTCAGGATTTAATTTACGTTCATATGTTTTTCCATTTTTTTCAAATGTAGATTTTAAATCACCCTTCATCAGGCCAAGCCAATTACGGTAACAAATAATTTTATCATCAGCATCAACTGCAGCAACACTATCTTCATTATCACAAATAGTTGAAATTGCTGCTTCAATAATAATATCGCTAATTTTCGCAGAATCTTGTTGGGCACTAAAAGCATTTGGATCTATAATTATTTCTATATGAAGATTGTTATTTTTTAAAATTATTGCAGAAGGATCATTAGCTTCTCCTCTATGACCAATAAATTTATCTTTATTTTTTAGTGATGTTTCAATGTTATCTTTTAATATAATCAGAGAGCTTTCATTAATTTTAAATCCTGTAATATTATGCCATTCTAAATTTTCTAAAGGAAAATGTTTTTGTAAAAAATCTCTTCCATATTTTATGACCATTTCTCCTCTTAAAGGGTCATACCTCTGAGAAGCACTATCTTCAGATTGATCGATTATATCTGTACCATACAAACTATCATACAAACTCATCCATCTTGCATTAGCAGCATTCAACGCATATCTTTCGTTCATAATTGGAACTACTAATTGTGGACCAGCGATACTAGTTATTTCCTCATCAACATTACTTGTTTTAATTTTAAAATCAGGACCTACTTCTTTTAGGTAGTTAATTTCCTTTAAAAAGCTTTTGTATTTTTCTAAATTAATTTCATTACCTTTATTCAAGATATGCCAATGATCTATTTTTTTTTGTAAATCTTCTCTTATTTTTAATAAGTCTTTATTTTTTGGACTCAATTCATGAACTACCCCGTCAAAGCCTGCCCAAAATTTTTCTGAAGAGATGTGTGTATCTTTAAGTAATTCTTCGTTAATGAAGTTAAGTAATTCGTCAGAAACTGATAAATTGTGTATTTTTGTATATTGTTTTTTCATAGCACCCATTTTACCCCATCTGTATGTTTGCCTGAGAGTTTTGCTCCATCGGCGAGATTGAATCTCTTTCCAGAGTGTTATGTTTAATACCGGTCCTTTTGCCTGAGAGTTTCCGGGGTGGTTGCTCCTTCGGCGCTATTATATTTTAGTCTCTCCCAATATTTAAAGAAGACTACCTGTTAATGAAATTAAGTCAAATATTAATTATTTAAAACATTTTATTGCCTTTTTTTGGAATTACTTAATAATTATAATTATAATTATAAATATTGATATGAAAAATTATTTAAACTTTGAGACTGATATTAAAAATTTAGAAACTGAAATAGAAAAGTTAAAAGATCCTTATAATCAAGATGGACTTTCTGAAGTAGATATAAAAAAAATTTCTGAGTCACAAAAAGAGATAGATAATAAATTAAAAAAAATTTATTCTAATCTTGATCCATGGCAAAAAACTCTAGTTGCAAGACATGAAGATAGACCCAAAGCAAAATTTTTTATAGATAATTTGTTCGAAGATTTTATTCCATTATCAGGAGATAGATTTTATGGGGAGGATAAATCGGTACTAGCAGGATTTGCAAAATTTAATACAAAATCAGTTTTGGTTATTGGACAAGAAAAAGGGGACAGCCTTGAAAGTAGAATTGAAAGAAATTTTGGGATGATGAGGCCCGAAGGTTATAGAAAAACTATTAGATTAATGAAATTAGCAAATAAATTTAATATTCCAATAATTTCATTTATAGATACCCCTGGCGCGTACCCAGGTGTTGGAGCCGAGGAAAGAGGGCAAGCTGAGGCAATTGCAAAATCAATAGAATGCTGCATGTCATTAAATGTACCAACACTTGCAATTGTTATTGGAGAGGGTGGATCAGGTGGTGCAATAGCACTAGCTTCATCTAACAAGGTTATTATGTTGGAGAATGCAATCTACTCAGTAATATCACCAGAAGGATGTGCTACTATTTTGTGGAGAGATCCCAAAAAAACACTTGATGCTGCAAAAGCAATGAAATTATCATCAAAAGACTTATTAGAGTTAAAAGTAATTGATGAAATTATCTTAGAACCAATTGGTGGAGCTCATAGGGATAGGCATCTAATATTAGATAATGTAAGGAAATCGTTAGAAAAAAATTTAAATCAATTTCTTAATATGAGCGGAAGTGAAATCTTTAATCATAGAAAAAATAAATTTTTGACTATTGGAAGATCTAAAGGATTTGTAAGTCAATTAGATGATTTAACTACATTAAGTATGAAAAAAAATAAGGTCAATACATTTATTGAAGGTTTTTTTAAATCAAAGACAAATATAGGAATTTTTTTTGTTGCAATAGTTTTGTTAGGTTGCTTAATATTCTTTTTATAAAGCACCACAACATTTTTTATATTTTTTACCAGAACCACATAAACAGGGTTCATTTCTGCTCATTTTTTTCCCAATATATTTTGGGTTAATAACAGCTGGTTTTAAGGCTGTTTTTTCTTGAGTAGGCTCATTAACTATTTGTAAATTGATTAAAATTGTCACAAAATCAATCTTTAACTTATTTAATAAACTTTCAAAAAGATGAAAGGCTTCTTTTTTATATTCGACTAATGGATCTCTCTGACCGTAAGATCTAAGACCTATGACCTGTCTTAATTGTTCAAGATATTGAATATGTGATTTCCAATTTAAATCAATACACTGAAGAAAAATTCTTTTTTCAATTTCTTTTGCTTTTTCTTCATCAAGCATTTTAATCCTTTCTTTTCTGGACTCTAAAAATTTAGTATTAATTTTTTTTTTAAAATCATGATCTTTTAAATTAGTTAAAATTTCAAATTCATTATCATTAACACTTTTTCCAAGTAAAATTTTTAATTGATTATTAAACTCATTGTTCTTAATTTTTGATAACTTTTGAGTTTTTACGCCAATTAAATGATCTGTAATTTCTGACAAAAATTCATCTGAATAATCGAAAACTTTTTTACTACTCATTACGCTGTTCCTTTGCGAAAATATTACATGCCTTTGATCATTTAAAACATCATCAAATTTAAGTAAGTTTTTTCTTATGTCAAAGTTTCTTGCTTCAACTTTTTGCTGAGCTCTTTCAAGCGCTTTATTAATCCAAGGGTGGTCAATACTCTCCCCGTCTTTTAGCCCAAGTTTTTGTAAGATGTTATTCATAGATTCTGAGCCAAAAATTCTCATTAAATCATCTTCTAAACTAACATAAAAAATTGAACTTCCTTCATCACCTTGTCGTCCAGAACGTCCTCTTGCTTGGTTATCTACCCTCCTAGACTCCATCCTTTCTGTACCAATCACATACAATCCACCTAATGATTTTATTTTGCTCTTATTTACTAAAAGTTCTTCGTCAGGTTGACTTCCTTTTTTTCCACCTAGTTGAATATCAACACCTCTACCTGAAATACTTGTAGTGATTATAACTGAGTTCATTTTTCCTGCATTTGCTATGATTTCAGCTTCATTCTCATGATTTTTTGCATTTAAAATAACATGTTTTATTTTTTCATTATTCAGTAATTTTGAATAAATTTCAGACTTATTGATACTAGAAGTAAAAACTAAAATTGGTTGTCCTTGTTTGTGACATTCAATAACTTTTTTAATGATAGCTTTATTTTTTTCCAGTTCAGTTCTAAAAATTTGATCATTCCAGTCTTTTCTGATCATCTTTTTATTAGTAGGAATAATAACGACAATTAAATTATATATTTCATAAAATTCTTGAGACTCAGTTGCAGCAGTTCCAGTACATCCAGAAATCTTATCATAAAGTTTGAAATAATTTTGATAGGTTATAGATGCAAGAGTTTGGTTTTCAGCCTGTACATCTATTCTTTCTTTTGCTTCAAGGGCTTGATGTAGTCCATCTCCAAATCTTCTTCCTTCTAAGATTCTTCCTGTGAGTTCATCAATAATTTTTAATGTTCTATCTTTGACAATGTAATCTTTTCCTTTTTCAAATAGGTGATTGGCCCTTAAAGATTGATTAACATGATGAACTAAGCTCAGGTTTTCAGGGTCATAAAAGTTATTATTTTTTAAAATTCCTGCATTAGAAAATATTTCTTCTACATTATTTATTCCATCATTTGTAAGTAAAATATTTTTATCTTTTTCATCAATTTCATAATGTTTAGGCGTTAGTCTTTTAATTAACTTATCAATTGCAAGATATTGTTCTGTTTTATCTTCAGCAGCTCCAGAAATTACCAATGGAGTTCTAGCCTCATCAATCAAGCAAGAATCTATTTCATCTACAATAGTGTAGACATGTCCTCTTTGAGACATTTGTTCTTTAGAGAGTTTCATATTATCTCTCAGATAGTCAAATCCTAATTCACTGTTAGTTGCATATGTGATATCAAAATTATAATTTTTTTTTCTTTCGTAATCATCTTGATCATTATTTATGTAACCAGAAGTCAATCCTAAGAATTTATAAATCTCACCCATTTCTTGGGAATCCCTTTTGGCCAAATAATCATTAACAGTAACAATGTGAACACCTTTACCAAGTAAGGCATTTAGGTAAGCAGCAAGACTTATGGTAAGGGTTTTACCTTCACCAGTTCTCATTTCTGCTATTTTTCCCTCATGAAGAACAACACCACCTATTATTTGAACATCATAATGTCTTTCATTTCTAGTTCTTTTTGATGCCTCTCTTACTAGCGCGAAAGCTTCAGGTATTAGATCATCAATACTTTCACCTTTATTAAGTCTTTCTTTTAGTTCTGATGTTTTTCTCGGAAATTCATCATCTCTTATCTCTTTATTTTTAGCCTCATAAGAGTTAACTTTTTCAACAATTTTAGATATGCGATCAAGCTCTTTCTGATTGCTTGATTTAATGAACTTTGAGAGAAAATTTAAAGGATTAAGCATCTTATTTTTTTGATATATAGTTAATTATAACTTTTAATATAAGTATTAAATAAATATTTTAAATAGATGCCAATAAATCTTAAAAACTTTATAAAGTCACACGCTTTAAACTCTAAAATGAATGACTTTCAGGATTTGGATCACATCGATGGAGTTTCAATATCTACTGTCTGTGCAAATTTATATGATAAACCAAGAGATGATTTGGTTATGTTCTATTTTAGAGACGGGACAAATTATGCCTCTGTTTATACACAGTCTAAAATAGTTTCAGAAAACATTAAATGGAATTTAAGTATAAAAAGTAAAAAAATAAAATCTCTTATAATTAATACTAGAAATGCTAATGCATTTACAGGACCCAAAGGTTACCAGGGCTTAAAAGAAATAGCAGAAGAGATTTCATTACAATTATCTAAAAAACAAATAGAAGATGAAGAAAGTCCAAAAAAAATTTTACCAAACGAAATTCTTTTTGGTTGTACGGGCACTATTGGCGAAATGTACCCAACAGAAAAAATTAAAAATAATATTTCAAAACTAATTGAAAGAATCAAGTATACACAAAATAAGCTTACCTGGATAAAAGCTGCATTAGGCATAATGACAACTGATTTAAAACCAAAACTTGCAATGGAAGAATGTGAAATTGGTAAAAAAAAAGTGAAAATTTATGGAATTGCAAAAGGTTCAGGAATGATATTTCCTAACATGGCAACCACACTAGGATATGTCTTTACAGATGCTGAACTTTCAAATGATATTCTTTTCAAGTTATTAAAAAAAAATATTGAAACAACTTTTAATGCCATTAGCTGTGATGGAGATACTAGTACCAATGACATGGTTTCAATTTTTTCAACAGGAAAAGTAAAGAATCCAATTATAGATAATATTAATGATAAAAAAATGATAAATTTCGATAAAGCTTTACATTCTGTGTTATTAAATTTAGCAAAAAGAGTGGTTGCTGATGGTGAGGGTGCTAGTAAATTTATTTCTGTAAATGTTACAAAATCAAAAACAGAAGACGATGCAAAAAAAATTGCTTTTTCAATTGCTAACTCACCTTTAGTTAAAACAGCAATAGCTGGTTGTGACCCTAACTGGGGGAGAATAATAATGGCTATTGGCAAAGCGGGTGTTGATATCAAAATTCATAAGCTATCTATTAAATTAGGTTCTTTAAAAATTATTGAAAAAGGTCAGTTATCAAAAATGTATATTGAAAGTGATGCAGCTGTGTATATGAAAGAAGAAAAAAAAATTGATATTGAAGTTGAACTTAATTTAGGTAAAAAAAATTTTACAGCATACACTATGGATTTGACTAAGAAATATATCGAGATCAACGGTGATTATAGAAGTTAACCTAATATTAAATTAAGTTTATTAATTAATAATTATACCTCATGATCAAATTTAAGCTTACTTGTAAAGATTGTGATAACACTTTTGATAGTTGGTTTCCATCATCTAAAGAGTATGAAAAATTAAAAAAAAAAAAATTCTTAATTGTCATATTTGTAATTCATTGAATATAGAAAAAGCTTTAATGTCACCAAATGTGCTCATATCAAAGAGTAGCTATAAAGCTAAAAATCAAATTCAAAAATATAATGAAACAAAAAAAGTAATCTTAAAATATCAAGAATTTATTAAAAAAAATTTTAATTATGTAGGTGAAAATTTTGCTTATGAAGCAAGGTCTCTTCATTATAAAATTAAAAAAACCTCAAAAGGGATTTATGGAACTACAACAAAAGAGAACCTTAAAGAATTAAAAGAAGAAGGTATCAAGACAGAAATAATACCTTGGATAAAAGATAATACAAATTAATTTTTTTTTAGCTTCAAAATATAATTCACAGAAGTATCATTGCTAACCTTCCAACTATTATCTAATATATTAAACTTCATACCATCTAATCTTTGTAGAGATAAACCACTTTTTTTTGAAATTTTTATTAAATCATTAGGTTTAACAAATTTTTCCCAGTCATGAGTGCCTATAGGCAACCATTTTAAAATATACTCAGCTCCTATTATTGCAAATATATATGACTTTAGAGTTTTATTTAAAGTTGCCACAAACATTATACCATCTTTTTTTAGAAGTTTTGCGCTCGCATTAATAAAAAAATCTATATTCTCAACATGCTCAACTATTTCCATATTTAAAATTACATCAAATTTTAAGTTAGTTTTTAATTTTTCTGGTGATGTAACTTTATATTTTATTTTAAGCTTGTTTTTTTTTGCATGAAATTTTGCAACTTCAATATTTTTTATTGATGCATCTATTCCAACTACATTGGCGCCCAGCCTACACATAGGTTCAGATAATAATCCTCCACCACAACCAATATCTAGTAAGTTAATCTTTTTTAATGGCTTATCTGAAGGTTTAATTTTAAAATCTTTAATTATATTTTCTTTTATATATTTAATTCTTATAGGATTAAAATTATGTAGAGGTTTAAATTTGCCGTTAGGATTCCACCATTCTTGAGCAATTTTAGAAAATTTTTCTATTTCTTTTTTATTTATTGAATTCATAATAGATGACTTGTGGACATAACAATTAAGATGTATTTTATCAATATTAATTAAACAAAATTATCAATGAAAACTGTAGTATTAAAATTTGGTGGCACTTCTGTGGGAAGTATAGATAGAATTAAGAATGTAGCCAAAATTATAGCTACCTATAAAAAGAAAAAATTAGGAGTAATTGTGGTTTCTTCCGCAATGAGTGGGACAACAAATCAATTGATTAAACAAACAAAAGAATTGAGTAAAAATTTTGATGCAGCCGAATATGATGTTTTACTATCTACGGGCGAACAAGCAGCTTGTGCATTAATTGCTGGTAGATTAAAGCATCTTGGGTTTAAGGCTAGATCTTGGATGTCTTGGCAGGTGCCAATTATTACTGAGGGACCATATAGCTCATCAAGAATTAACAAAATTAATAAAAATAAAATATTCAGCTATATGAAATTGGGTGGAGTACCAATTATTACTGGCTTTCAAGGAATTAATTTAGAAGATAGAGTTACCACATTAGGCAGAGGAGGAACTGATGCTTCAGCAATAATGCTAGCAAAATTTTTTAATGCTGATGCTTGTGATATTTATACAGATGTAGACGGTGTGTATACAACAGACCCAAGAAGTCACTTAAAAGCAAAAAAAATTGATAAAATTTCTTATGATGAAATGCTTGAAATGGCATCGTTAGGAGCAAAAGTTATGCAGCCAACATCTGTACAAGATGCCAAACTAAACAATATAAGTTTTTCGGTTAAATCTTCATTTGTAAAAAAGAAAGGTACTTTGATAACAGGCAGAAAAAAAGCTTTTAGCAATCAAATCATAACAGGAATTACATCCACAAAAAATGATGCTAAAATTACAATGATTGGTGTTAAAGATAAACCTGGTGTTGCAGCTTCTATTTTTAAGCCACTATCACTTAATCAAATAAATGTAGACATGGTTGTTCAAAACATTTCATTAAATAGCAAAGAAACAGACTTAACTTTCACTATTAAATCCGAAGATTTAAAAAAAACTGAGAAAATTATAAAACAAAATAAAAAAATCTCTTTTAGAAAGTTTGCGCATGATAGTAATGTCTCTAAAGTATCAATCATAGGAGTTGGAATGATTACAACACCTGGAATTACCTATAGAATGTTTCAAGCATTAGCATCAAAAAAAATTAATATTATGGTTATTTCTACTTCTGAAATAAAAATTTCAGTTTTGATATTTAATAAGTATGTAAAAAAAGCTATAGCAGCTCTTCATAAAGAATTTAAATTAGATTAAATAATGAGCTTAAGACCATTTAGAGATATTCATAGAAAAAAAACAAAAGTTATAAATGTTGGTGATGTAAAAATAGGTGGGGATAATCCTATTTCTGTTCAGTCAATGACAAATACATTAACTACGGATATTCAAGCAACTATTAAACAAATTAATGACATTCATGAAGAGGGTGCTGATCTAGTTAGAGTTTCTTGCCCCGATAAAGAATCTTCTTTTGCTCTTAAAGAAATTACCAAAAATGTTTCTATACCAATAATTGCTGACATTCACTTTCATTACAAAAGAGCTATTGAAGCCTCAGAAAATGGTGCAAAATGTTTAAGGATTAATCCAGGAAATATAGGTGATAAATTAAAGATACATGATGTACTGAGTGCTGCTAAAAATAATGGCTGTTCCATAAGAGTTGGTGTAAATGCAGGTTCACTTGAAAAAGATATTCTAGAAAAATATAAGGAACCGTGTCCAGAGGCCTTAGTTGAAAGTGCGCAAAGAAATATCAAAATTCTTGAAGACCAAGATTTTTTTAATTTTAAAATTAGTGTCAAATCCTCAGATGTTTTTTTATCTATAGCTGCATATCGTCAACTTTCTGAGGTGACAGATTATCCTTTGCATTTAGGAATTACAGAAGCGGGTAGTTTTATTTCAGGAAGTATTAAATCTTCTATAGGTTTGGGATCACTTTTAATGGATGGTATAGGTGATACTATAAGAATTTCATTGTCAGATGATCCCGTTAAAGAAATTAAGATAGGAAATGAGATATTAAAGTCATTAAATTTAAGAAATAGAGGTGTGCGAATTATATCCTGTCCATCATGTGCGCGGCAAGCCTTTCAAGTCATAGATACAGTTAAAATATTAGAGGAAAAACTGTCTCACATTAAAACTCCACTAACATTATCAATTATTGGATGTGTTGTTAATGGACCAGGAGAAGCAGCAATGACAGATATAGGTATTACTGGTGGTGGTAAAGGTAATAACATGCTCTATTTATCTGGCATTCAAAGCGAAAAAGTTTTATCAGAAAACATAATATCAAAAGTTGTAAGTGAAGTTGAAAAAAAAGCTGCCGAACTTGATAAAAAATTAAAATGATACCATTAAAAACTATTGAAGAATTGATATCTAAACACTCCACATTAGAGAAGGAATTATCTACAGGTGAAGTTGATAAAAAACTTTTTGCAGAAAAATCAAAAGAATACTCAGATTTAAATGATGTAATAGAAGATGTTAAAAAATATTTTTCATACGAAGGGGAAAAAAAAGATTTAGAAAAAATTTTAGGTGACTCTGTTACTGACGATGACTTTAAAGTAATGGCTGAAACTGAGTTAAAAGATCTTAAGTCAGAAAATGAAACAATAGAAAAAAAATTAAAGTTATTTTTATTGCCCAAGGATGATGCAGATAAAAAAAATGCAATTATAGAGATTAGAGCTGGTACAGGTGGACTAGAAGCAAGTTTGTTTGCTTCAGATCTTTTTAAAATGTATGAAAAAGTCAGTCATCAAAAAAAATGGGAATTAGAATTAATAAGTATGTCCCAAAGTGAGGCAGGTGGACTCAAGGAAGTTATTGCATCAATTAGAGGAAAAAATATTTATTCAACCCTGAAGTATGAAAGTGGAGTTCATCGTGTTCAGAGAGTTCCAGATACAGAAACGCAGGGAAGAATTCACACATCCGCCGCAACAGTAGCCGTTCTGCCAGAAGCTGAGGAAGTTGATATAAAAATAAATGACTCTGATTTAAGAATTGATGTTTTTAGAGCTGGTGGTCCAGGAGGGCAATCTGTAAATACAACTGATAGTGCTGTTAGAATTACCCATATTCCAACCGGATTATCTGTATCTCAGCAAGACCAAAAATCACAACATAAAAATAAAGCAAAGGGAATGTTAATTTTAAGGTCAAGACTTTATGAATTGGAAAGATCAAGAATAGAAGGTGAAAGATCACAGGATAGGAAAAGCAAAATTGGAACTGGAGATCGTTCTGAAAGAATCAGAACATATAATTTTCCACAAGGAAGAGTAACAGATCATCGTATTAATCTAACACTACACAAGCTGGAAGCATTTTTAGAAGGTGAAGCCTTTGACGAAATGGTAGAAAGCTTAACATTACAAGCGCAAGAAGAGAAATTGAGCAATCTTAATTAAAATGAATATAGAAAATATTCTAAATGAGGGAATAAATATTCTACAAAAAAATAAAATATCTAACCCTCAATTAGATAGTGAGATACTATTATCCAGCTCAATTAAAAAAGATAAAAAACATATTTTTTTAAACCCTAAAGAGATTTTAAGTTTAGAACAAACAAGGATATTTAGAAATTTAATTGAAAGAAGAAAAAAAAATGAACCAATTGCCTATTTAATAAATAAAAAAGAGTTTTGGAAAGATGAATTTTTTGTCAATAAAGATGTACTAATTCCAAGGCCTGATACTGAACTAATAGTAGAGCAAGTTTTAAAAATCTACTCTAAAGATATGCGATTGCAAGCCCTAGATATTGGAACTGGATCTGGATGTATCCTTTTATCCATACTAAAAGAGAGACCTAACTTTTATGGCACTGGAATAGATATCTCTAAAAAAAGTATAAATATAAGTAAATTCAATGCAAAACAACTTAACTTAATGAATAGAGTAAAATTTTTTCATTCTAGTGTTGACAATTTTAGAATTGGGAAATATGATATAATTGTTTCAAACCCTCCTTATATTGAATTATTAAGTATAAAATATTTGGAAAAAGATGTTTTTAACTTTGAACCAAAGTTAGCTTTAAGTGGTGGGCTTGATGGGTTTTTAAAAATCAGAAAAGTTATTAATAGAGCAAGAAATCTGATTAAGAAAAATGGTAAATTTATTTTAGAGATTGGATTTAATCAAAAAAATAAAGTTAAAAAAATATTAAAAGAAGAGGGTTTTTACGTAAACAAAGCCATAAAAGATTATGGAAATAATGATCGCTGTATAATTAGCACTAAAATTTAAATTAAAAGATAAAATTATGGTAACATTTAGAAGTAATAATAATAGAAGACCTCCATTTAGAAGTAATAATAATAGAAGACCTCCATTTAGAAGCAATAACGAAGGGTCAAAATTTTCTAATAACGATAATTTTCGAAGAAGTGTTCCAGGTAAAAATAATCATAATGCTGTAAAATTAATTGAAAAATATAATGATTTAGCAAGAGAAGCTCTAGCAAATGAGGATAAAATTTTGTCTGAAAACTACTTTCAGCATGCTGATCACTTTACAAGAGTTCAAAATGAGCAAGAAAGCCTTCGAATAGCAAGAGTTAGCTCTTCTACTGCTGCAATCATTAATCCTGTAGAATCTGAAATTAAAGAAGAAAAGCCAGTTAAAACTGATGATAGTTTTGTAAAAAAAATTATTTCAGATCAAACGGTTAAAAAAGATATAAAAGCTTCAGTAAAAAAAATAGTAGAAAAAAAGTCTGCTGTTAGTTAATTTGAGCCAATAATTAATTCTGATTTTAGAACATCTAATTTAATTTTATCAACCTCAAATAATTTTCTTTCTTTGCCTTTAAGAATTTTACCAGAAGGTAACTTTAATTTTTGAGAATTAATTTTTTTTCCATTTTTAACCACCTCATAATGCAAGTGTGGACCAGTAGATTTTCCAGTTGAACCAACATAACCAATTATTTGACCTTGTTTGACTCTCACTCCTTCTTTTATTCCCCTAGCAAAATTTTTCATGTGAGCATAGATAGTCTCATAAGTTGAGTTATGTTTTATTTTTATACAATTACCACCACCACCGCACCATCTAGCTCTTGTTATAACTCCACTTCCTGATGCCATGATGGGCGTTCCCATTGGTGCTGCAAAATCTGTACCTTTATGCATTTTATTATACCCATCTATAGGATGCTTTCTCATTCCAAAAGAAGATGAAAGCCTTGCACCATTAATAGGCGTTTTCATTAATGCTTTTTCAACACTTTTACCATACTCATTATAGTGTCCCTCGCTTCCTTTTTTATTAAAATAATAAAAAGCATTATTTGTTCCACTTAGTTTTAGATTTGCAAAAACTATATTACCAGTTTCAAAAACTTTACCATTATCATCTTCAAAAACTTCATACATAATTTGAAAATTATCATTTTTTCTAATATCTCTTTGAAAATCTACTTGAAATCCATAAATTCTTGCAAACTCAATTATTATGTTTGGTTTAATATTTAAATCAACAGCAGTCCTATATAAACTTTGTGAAATCCTACCTTCTTTAAAAATTATTTTTCTATTTAAATTTGTAATAACTGTTTTTTTTTCAAATAAATCAGTATCTAAATTTCTAGTTAATTGAATTTTTTTAGTTCTAGATTCTGGAAAAGTAAAAGATATAATTTTTTTATCGTTTGATTGGTCGATTATAAATTTTATATTAAGATTGGTTTTCAAATTATTTAGATTGTAGTCAGAAGATAAATTTTTTTTGATTTCTATAATTTTATCACTTGGTATTGAGTAATTATTTAATATTTTATCAAATGTTTCACCTTCAGAAATTTTATGATCTATACTTTCGTATCTTGGTGTTAAATTATCTATAATTTGATTAATACTTTTTTGGAAATAAATATTATTTATTACGTCTTTGTAATTTTCCTCAATTAATATTTTATTATTATTGTAAAGTGTAGTGCTAGTAATAGTGACAAGCATTAATATAGAGAGAAATATAATCTCAATATTTTTCTTTATTAGTTTTATTATTTTATTTGAACTAAATATCATCTCGAATTTTCAATTATTAATTTAGTAATACGAAAAAATCAAAAAAAACCTAGTGTTTATTGAGGTATTTAACGATTTAATTAAATGCTAAATACTTGATTTACTTTTATTTTAGCTTATAAGCAGCACACTTTCTCAGTAAAATTATTGTTTACTCAATAGATTAGTGAGGATTATTGGGCATTTTAGACCCAATTAGCTATTTAAAAAGTAAAAATTTAAGAAGAGAAGTGTGGACGGTTAAGGTTACCAAAATTTGTCGTACACACTTCAAAATCGTATGGATTGTATTCTTACAATTTATATATGAAGCTAGTGTGCGCCGTTTTTTAACTTGAGAGTTTGATCATGGCTCAGAACGTACGCTGGCGGCACGCCTAACACATGCAAGTCGAACGAAGTAGCAATACTTAGTGGCAGACGGGTGAGTAACATGTGGGTATCTACCCTTTGGCCTGGAATAACACGAGGAAACTTGTGCTAATACCGGATAAGTCTTTACGGAGAAAGCTTTATGCACCATTGGATGAGCCCGCACTTGATTAGTTTGTTGGTAGGGTAATGGCCTACCAAGACTATGATCAATAGCTGATTTGAGAGGATGATCAGCCACATTGGGACTGAGACACGGCCCAAACTCCTACGGGAGGCAGCAGTGGGGAATCTTGCACAATGGAGGAAACTCTGATGCAGCGATGCCGCGTGAGTGAAGAAGGCCTTTGGGTTGTAAAGCTCTTTCGTCGGGGAAGAAAATGACTGTACCCGAATAAGAAGGTCCGGCTAACTTCGTGCCAGCAGCCGCGGTAATACGAAGGGACCTAGCGTAGTTCGGAATTACTGGGCTTAAAGAGTTCGTAGGTGGTTGAAATAGTTGGTGGTGAAATCCCAGAGCTTAACTCTGGAACTGCCATCAAAACTTTTCAGCTAGAGTATGATAGAGGAAAGCAGAATTTCTAGTGTAGAGGTGAAATTCGTAGATATTAGAAAGAATACCAATTGCGAAGGCAGCTTTCTGGATCATTACTGACACTGAGGAACGAAAGCATGGGTAGCGAAGAGGATTAGATACCCTCGTAGTCCATGCCGTAAACGATGTGTGTTAGACGTTGGAAATTTATTTTCAGTGTCGCAGGGAAACCGATAAACACACCGCCTGGGGAGTACGACCGCAAGGTTAAAACTCAAATGAATTGACGGGGACCCGCACAAGTAGTGGAGCA